>JADLCW010000390.1 GCA_020847015.1 Thermomicrobiales bacterium
TAGGCGCGTCTGTTCGGTCTCGACCCGCTGAGCGAGTCGGGCGTCGCAACGGCTGCCGCGTAGGCGGCTCGTCTTCCGCGCTCCAAACCTGCCCTCGGCTGCCAAGGGAGCGGCGTCGCCGCGGAACCCGCCGGCAGCGTCTGGATGCTGAAGAAGAAGATGAACGCTACGGCGCCCGCGGTGCATACTGGGCGCCGTTGGGAGGGGAGTAGCCGCCCGCGCATGCGGGCCGATCGGTCGTCAGTACGGAGCCACGGCTCCCGGTCGATCGGTAGACGCCAGCTTGCTGGCGTTGACGGCGAGACCCCCACGCGCATCGTCGTGCGCCGTGGGGTCTCGCCATCGTGGCGTCCCGCGGCCGTTCGGACCGAGGGACAGGATGGATTTCACCAGTCAACTCCCCTGGATCGGGTTTACCGCGTTCATCCTCGTGATGCTCGCGCTCGATCTGGGTGTTTTCAACCGCGGCGCGCACGAAGTGTCGGTCAAAGAGGCCGGTCGCTGGGTCGTGGCGTGGGTCGCCCTGGCCGCGCTGTTCGGTCTCGGGTTGTACGTCGTCCAGGGGTCGGAGCCGGCGCTCGAATTTTTCACCGGCTACGTCATCGAATACTCGCTCAGCATGGACAACATCTTCGTGTTCGTGCTGATTTTCACCAGCTTCGCCGTGCCCGCCGCCTATCAGCATCGGGTGTTGTTCTGGGGCATCCTCGGGGCGCTGGTGATGCGCGCCGCGATGATTTTCGCCGGCGCCACGCTGATCGAGCGATTCCACTGGATCATGTATCTGTTCGGTGCTTTCCTGGTCGTCAGCGGCGTCCGCATGGCGTTGGGCGGTATCGAGGAGATTCATCCGGAACGCAACCCGGTCGTCAATCTGGCGCGGCGCGTGCTGCCGGTCACGCCCGATTATGTCGGTCAGCATTTCTTCGTGCGCAATGCCGGCCGGTTGCTGGCGACACCGCTGCTCATCGTGCTGGTGATGGTGGAGACAACCGATCTCATTTTCGCCGTCGATTCCATTCCGGCCATCTTCGCGGTGACGCAGGATCCGTTCATCATCTACACCTCGAACGTGTTCGCCATTCTGGGGCTGCGCTCGCTCTACTTCGTGTTGCGGGGCGCCGTCGATCGGTTCCACTATCTGCGCCACGCTCTGGCGGGCGTGCTGACCTTTGTCGGGGCCAAGATGCTGCTCGCCGACATCTACAAGATCCCGACCGTGGCGGCGCTGCTGGTCATCGTGGGGTTGCTCGGCATCGCGCTGGCGGCCTCGCTGCTGCGCGAGCGGCGATTGGCCGGCGCCTCAACTCCGCAATCAGCGCCGGTGCGGGAACCCTAGGGTCGGCAACGTCCTGGCGACGACCCCGCTCGATCCGTTCGAGGCGCGGCCCGGCCGCGCCTCAGTCCCCCATCGTCTCCAGCGCGCGCAGCCCGCGCTCCAGCGCCGTCAGGTGCGCGTCCAATGTGGCGAACTCGTTGCCCATCGTAGACAGGCACAGGTGCGTCGCTCCCAGCGCCTGCCATCCGGAGGCGAAGGCGCGCCACTCCTCGGGCGCGCCCTGGCCGACATTGAGCTCCGGTTCCAGCCCGATTGCCGCCGGATCGCGGCCGGCTTCCCGCGCGTAGCCGCGCAGCCGCTCCACCGCGGCGCGCATCGTCGCGTCCGGTTGCCGCCAGGGAAACCAGCCGTCGCCCAGCCGCCCCACCCGGCGCAGCGTCGCTTCCACGTAGCCGCCGAGCCAGATCGGGATCGGGCGCTGCACCGGCCGAGGGTTGATGCCCGCCGCCACTACCTGCTCCCAGCGTCCCTCGAATGTCACCGAGTCGGCGTCCCACAGCGCTCGCAGCAGCGCGATCTGCTCCTCGCTGCGGGCGCCCCGGTCGTCGAAGGCTTTGCCCAGCGCCTCGCTCTCCACCGGACTCCAGCCGACCCCGATCCCCAGCCGCAACCGCCCACCGCTGAGCACATCCACTTCCGCCGCCTGCTTGGCGACCAGTGCCGTTTGTCGCTGCGGCAGCACCAGCACCCCGGTCACCAACTCCAGCGTCGTCGTTACCGCCGCCAGGTAGCCGAGCAGTACGAATACCTCGTGGAACGGGTCGGTCAGTTCGTAGCCGGTCCAATCTGGGCGTACGCTGGCGTCGGCTCCCACCACGCGGTCGTAGACGAGCAGGTGGCGAAACCCCATGTCCTCGACTGCCCGCGCATAGCCGCGGATCACCGCCGGGTCGTTGCCAATCTCGGTCTGAGGAAAGGTGACGCCGATGCGCACGAGGCGATCCTCCGAATCACGCGTGGAGCGGCGGCGCATCGTAGGGACCGAAATGCGCGGCCTCGGTCGCTCGCTGGTCTACTCGTGACTTGCGACGTGTGATGTGCGACGCCCGTCCGCCTCCCGTTCCAGCATCTCCCGCGCCGCCGCCGCGTCCTCGAACGCCATCACCGCCACCACATCGCCCGGCTGCATGTGTGAAACCGCCAGCGCAACGGCTTCGAGTTCGCCCGAAGCGACCGCGTAGGCGGGGGTTCCGGCGGCCGTCGCGCCAGCATTCAGCAGCGCCGTGATCTCGTCGTTGGAGGCGCGGCCGCGGAGATACTTGCGCGTCTCCTTGATCAGCACCCGGTCGCAGTGCTCCCCGGTGACCTGGCCGATCTCGCGGATCAGCGCGTCGCTGCGATCGCCGGCCGAGCCGATGACGCCGGTCAGCCGACCGCCGTCGCGACAGAAGGTGCGCGCCAACTCGTACAGCCCGCGCAATCCCGCCGGGTTGTGCGCGTAGTCCACGATCACCGTGCCGCCGCGCACCGCGTACACCTCGTTGCGACCCGGGTTGTCGCGCGCGTCGCGGCCGAAGGTGGCCAACCCCGCCGCGATCTCCGCTCGGCTGCGCCCCAGCGCTCGGCAGGCCGCCGCGGCGCAGAGCGCGTTTTCCACCATCGGTCTGGAACGACCGCCGAACGTGAAGGGCGCGTCGGCCAGCGTCGCCAGTGGTTGCTCGCATGCCCCGCGCGCCTCGATGATGACCCCGTCGCGCACCATCAGCGCCCGTCCCCCATCGGCGAGATCGGCCAGCACGGTGGGGTTGCCCGGGTTTCGCGTCACCCAGAAGCGGCCGGCATGCGTCGCGCTTGCCGCTCCCCGCACCAGCGGATCGTCGGCGTTGAGCACCGCCCACCCTTCGGGTCGCACGATCGAAAGCGTCGCCGCCTTGACGCGCGCCAACCCTTCCACCGTGTGGATGCCATGCAACCCGAGGTGATCGGGGCTGATGTTGGTGAAGACGGCGACGTCGACACTCTCCACTGCCATCCCCCGCAGCAGAATGCCGCCGCGCGCCGTTTCCAGCACCGCCACGTCCACATCCTCGTCGGCCAGCACCCGGCGCGCTCCGGATGGGCCGCTGTAGTCGCCGTCCAGCACGCGCTCGCCATTGATGTAGACGCCCGCTGTCGTCGTCCAACCCGGGCGTAATCCGGCGGCGCGCAGGATATGGGCGATCAGCCGCACCGTCGTCGTTTTGCCGTTGGTGCCGGTCACGGAAATGGCGGGGATGCGGCGCTCGGAGTCGCGAATCATGCGCGGCAGATCGTCCGGATCGTCGGTCGCCAGAAGATCGGCCAGCCGATCGGCCTCGGCGTGCAGATCGCTCACCGCCCCCGTCGCCACGGATGCGGCCAATTCGGCCGCCCCGAGGGAGAACGCGCGGCGCCGCCACGGCCATGTCAGCGCCCAATGACCGGGCGTTTCCAATGGCGTCCAACGCGGAGTGGGGTCTGCTCGACCTGTCCGCTCGTAGAGCGCGGACACGGCGTCGGCCAGCAGCGCGCCCAACCCCTCCGCGTCCTCTGGCAGCTCTTCCCCCGTGATGCCCAGCGGCTCCAGCCGATGCGCCAGCGCCGCCAGGGCGTCGGGTTGCAGATCCCCCGATTCCACGACGAGTTCCAGTTTGATGGTCGGCTGCGGCAAAAAGAGATTGGGACCGTCGAGATCCCGGATTTCGACGAGTCGCATGCGCGCCTCCCGGGCGGGCACGACCTAGCTCAACGCAAGCGCGAGCACCTGAAGGGCATTGTAGAGGGCGTGGGTGATCATCGCTGCGGTTGTATTGACGTACTTGCGCTCCAGCCCCAGCACCACGCTGACGGCGAACAACCCCAGAATCGTCAGGTTCAGCCCATACTGCGGCGCGTGCAGCAACGCGAACAAGAGCGAAACCAGCCCGATCCCCAGCCGCGGCTGCAGCGCCCCGCGGAAGATCGCCTCCTCGCCGATCGCCGCGCTGGCTCCCAGCACCGCCGCCCCAAACGGATTTTGCACGTTGCGGGTCATCTCATCGACGATGCTTTCCAGCCCCTCGGCCAATCCCGGCTGAAGTTGGTTGGCGATAGCGCCGATGACCCCGGCCAGCAGGAAGCACACCGGAACCGCGGCCAACCCGACCCCGACCGTCCGCAGATCGGGCCGCACGATGCCCAGCCGTCGGGTGGCCTCCTCGTCAGTGCGCACGAAGGGGCGACCGGGGGTCGAGACGAAGGTCGGAATTCGCCAACCGACGGCCATATAGGCGATCAGCACGAACGCCACCGCCTGTCCAACCAGTTCGACGTAATTGACCGACCCGATCGCCGCCGCTGCCGGCGGCGCCTCCGCCCCGGGCATGACCAGCGGCGCCCCGAAGAACCCGACCAGCCCGAACAGCAGACACAGCCCGGTCATGTCCATCGGCGATCCTGGATCGATCGGGATGATGCGGGCGAGCCACGCGCGGAGTTGCTCGGATAGCGGCAGCGCCAGCCCCAGCCCGATGGCCAGCAGCAACACGCCGAGCCGCGGATCGCCCCGGGACAGTACGGCTGCCCCGGCGATGACCAGCAACCCGCCGGGAATGCCGAACAGCAGATACAACCCCACGAAGGCGGAGCGATCGTACTGGGCGCGGAACGACCAGTAGGCCAGCCCGTAGGCCACGCCCACGGTCAGCGCCAGCGAAATCAGCGCGGTGATGGTCGAGGAGGTGTCGGACACGAAAGAATGCGCCTCCGGCGACCGGAGCGGCCGGTCGCGGCTCAGGACGACGTCGGCGCGCCCGCGGCAACGCCGACAGGCAGGCGCGGCCAGAGTATACCCGCCCCGGCCCCCGTCCCGGCGTGTCGACTGGTTGCGATCCGACCGACCGCCCCGGGGCAGCTCGCCGCGCCCGACCCCGGCGCACCCGCCGCGAGAAGGGTGGATGGCCAAGCGCGCTCCCGACGCCCCCGACGATCGATCCGCCGGCGCCCGCTCCGCCGCCCGTCGCGGCGGTCTCGGTCGCGGGCTGAATGCGCTCATTCCAACCCTCGCCGAGTCGGCCGCGCCGCCCGCCGCGCTTGAAGTCGAGATCAACGCCATTGCCCCCAACCCCTACCAGCCGCGTGCCGCCATGGACCCGGCCACGCTGGAAACGCTGGCCGACTCGATCCGCATCCATGGCATGATCCAGCCGCTGGTGGTCGCCACCGGCGGCGAGCGCGGCCGCTACTTGCTCATTGCCGGGGAGCGGCGCTGGCGAGCGGCCCGGCTGGCCGGGCTGACCGCCGTGCCGGTGGTCGTCAAAGAAGCCGCGCCCCGCGCCATGCTGGAGTTGGCGCTGGTCGAAAACGTGGTGCGCGCCGATCTCTCCCCGTTGGAAGAGGCCGCTGCCTACCGTCAGTTGATCGAGGAATTTGGGCTGACGCAGGCGGCCGTGGCCGAACGGGTGGGTCGCTCGCGCGTCAGCATCACCAACACCCTGCGATTGCTGGCGGCGCCGGAACCGGTGCGGGAAGCACTGGCGCGTGGCGAGATCACCGAAGGCCACGCTCGCGCTTTGCTCGGTCTGCCCTCCGGGGCCGACCAGCTCGCCGCGCTGGAGATCGTGCTCGCGCGCGGACTCACTGTTCGCCAAACCGAGGAGTTGGTGCGCGGCTGGGGAGCAAGCGGGTCGCAGCCGAAACCGACCGCCGCGCCTGAACTGGACCCGAACGCCCGTATCGTGCAGGAGGGGTTCCAGCGCGCGCTCGGCGCGAAGGTCACGTTGCGTCGCAGCCGCGACGGTGGTGGGGCGGTGACCATCCACTATGGTTCAGACGAGGAGCTGGACGCGCTCTATCGCCGGATCGTCGGTGAGGAAGATTGGTGAGCGCGGCTATCGCACCGGGGAGGGATGCAATGATCGTGGTTGAAGCCGATTACACGGTGGCTCCCGGCAACGAGGAGAAAGTGATCGAACTGTTGCGCCGTTGGGCGCCGATGGCGCGCGAGGAAGAAGGCTGCAAGGCCTTCATCGTCAATCGCTCGCTGGAGGACCCGCGCAAATTCATGCTCTACGAGCAGTACGTCGATCAGGAGGCCTTCGATTTCCACGCCAGTCGGCCGGAATTCAAGGACATCGTGCTCGGTCAGGTCGTGCCGCTGCTGGAGGGGCGCTCTCGTCATCTCTACGAAGTGATCGCCTGATCGAAACGCGCCTCAGGGCAAACGCCAAAGGCCGGGCGGGCATCCCGTCCGGCCTTCTCCGCACGAAGGCAATGCGCGCCTTCGTCAGGCGGGCGCGTTGCGGCGGCGGCGGCGCTCGGCCTTGCGGCGCTTCGCGCGGCTTTCTTCCTGCACGCTGATGAAGCGCAAACCGCGGCGATGCTCGCGGATGATTCCGGAGCGCTCGATGCCCTTGTTGAACCGGCGGAGAAGCTGCTCGAAGCCCTCCGAATCACGCAGTTCGACCCGCATGCGTTTCGTCCACCTCTTCTTTAAATAACGACGCCCGCCGCCACCTCGACGTGACGACCTGGCAGACAGGAAACAATGGCAAGCCGCGCCGCCCGCAGCCGCGCGACAGTTGCGAAGTATAGCACGCGCCGGAAGCCTGGCGGCGCCGGCCCGTGTCGGCGCGATGCGCGAGCCGGGCAGAGTTACGATTTCGCATATCGTTCGGGTGCGCGTCCGCCACCCCGGCAAGACTGCGTGGCGCCAACCCTACGCCCCGCCAACGAGGCGGGGCCATGTTTGCCGCAGCATCGACCGTCGCCGGCGATCTGGCTAACTTCGACCCCGACGCGCCAATGGTTCCTCCCGACCTCGACCATATCGACATCACCGGGCCGCTCATCCAGCGGTCGCGCGCCTTTGCCGAGCGCGACGCCCCGGACCTCGCCGGCCCCGAAGGCAGTTTGCGCCGCCGGTCGGCGCGTGCTCCCCCGATCGCGCCGCCCGCCTGCTCGCCCCCGGCGACACGCCCGATGACGGCGACGTGCTGCCTGGCCTCACCCTCCCTGCCGCCGACATCTTCGCCTGACGCTCCGCGCAACCCGCCGCGTACGGGTTCCCGCCGGCGCGGTCATCCGGTACCATCGGGCGCGCATCGACCGCTGGCCGCGCTCGCCGCGCCGGCATCGCCCGGGGCGTCGCGCCCCATCGCCCGATCGCGAGGAACGTCCGTGAGCGCCCCCACCATGCCCGCCGTCGCCGTCCATCCCGGTACGCCGCACAGTTTGCATCTGACCGAACTGCCGCGCCCGGAACCCGGTCCCGGCCAGGTGCTGGTGCGGGTCAAGCGCGTTGGCGTCTGCGGCACCGATCGCGAAATCATCGAAGGCGATTTCGGCACGCCGCCTCCCGGCGAGCGTGAACTGGTGCTGGGTCACGAGGCGTTGGGCGAGATCGCCGCGGTTGGCCCCGATGTGGCTGGCTGGACTATCGGCGACCTGGTGGTCGACACCGTGCGTCGCCCCGGTCCCTGCGCCGCCTGCCAGAGCGGGCAGTCCGACATGTGCTCCGATCTGGAGTACACCGAGTACGGCATTATCGGTCGCCACGGCTATATGACCGAACTGTTCGTGGAAGAGCCGGATCACCTGGTGCGCGTCCCGGCCGATCTCGAAGCCGTGGGCATTCTCACCGAGCCGTTAAGCGTCGTAGAGAAGGCGCTGCAGCAGGCCAATCTGATCCAGCGTCGGATCTCGACGTGGAATCCGAAAACTGCGCTCGTGCTGGGCGCCGGCCCCATCGGTCTGCTCGGCACGCTGCTGCTGCGCTCGCGCGGGATGGATGTCGTCACCGTCGCTCGCCGCTCCGCGCCCAACGCGCCATCTCGCCTGATCGCGGGAGCGGGAGCGCGCTATGCCTCGGTGCGCGAAACGACCCTGGCCGATATCGCCGCCGAACTGCCGCCGATCGATCTGATTTTCGATGCCGCCGGCAATGCCGCTCTCGTCTTCGAGGCGATGCGCGTGCTGGGCAACAACGGCGTCATCGTGCTGCTCAGCATCACCGCCGGTCCGGAGGTCGAGCCGGCGCCGCTCAATCTGATCGTGCGCGAGTTCGTGCTGGGCAACAAGGTGGCGGTCGGCAGCGTCAATTCCAGCAAGGAGCATTTCGAACTGGCGGTGGACGACCTGGCGCTGTTCGAGCGGCTTTGGCCGGGGCTGGTCGGGCAAGCCATCACTCGCCGTCTCAATGGCTTCGCCGACTGGCGGCGCATCAACGACCGGGAACCGGACGGCATCAAAACCGTCATCGAGGTCGGCTAAGCGCTGTGGCGGGAGGCGTTGTCGCGCCTCGGGGTCCCGCCGCAACCGAGTCATCCGGAGCGAAGCAACGAAGCTCCGGCAACGCGACAACTGCCATCTATCAGAGCATGGCGCCTCGATGCCGAGCAACCCCATGCGGCCGAGGCCGGCATCCGTCGCCGGCCGTAGCCGCGCCGATCGAGCTGGCGCGGGTCAGAGGCCGGCCTGCGCCATCCGCTCCCGCAGATAGGCAACTGCGATCGGCGCCTGCTCCTCGTTCAGGGAATGCAGAATCAGCGATCCAGCGAACCCGACCTGCCGGAACGCAGCGAGGCAGCGCTCCCAAGGAACGATCCCTGTCCCAGCCGCGCAAAATCGGCCCTGCGCGTCCAGATCCTTGGCGTGCCCGACGACGACCCGCTCCCCGAGCAGCGCGAACGCCTCATCCAGCGCGTCCGCCGGCGGTCGCTCGCAGGCTCCGGCGAGGATGTTGGCCGGGTCCATCACCACCATGAGACGCGGATCGCCCACCTCGCGCAGCAGCCGGGCGCCCAGCACCGCGTTCGCCACCACGTTGGCCGGTTCCGGTTCGAACGCCAGCGCGACGTCGAACTCCGCCGCGATCGCCAGCGCATCCGTCAATGCCGCGCGCAGATCGCGCCACGCCTGTGGGGTCGCGTTGTCCGGATGGCTTCGCCACATGTTGTCCGGATCGCGGGTGCCAGTGCAAAGAGTGATCGCATCCGCTCCGAGTCCGGCGCACGCTCCGGCGATGGCGCGCAAGCTGGACAGCCCCCGCTCGCGCACGTGCGGGTCAGGGTGGATCATGTTCCAGGTCGCGGAAACCGCCGCGATGCGGATCCCGCGCGTGGCCGCTGCGTGGCCGATCCGCTCCGCCAACGAAGCGGGAATCGCGTCCGGCAGGGAAGGCAACCCGGCCGAGACGAAGTCGAACTGGATCGTGCCCAACCCCAACGCCCCTACCGCGTCCAGCGCGGCTTCCGGCGTCGGCCGAGGGAATGTCGTTTCGAAGATTCCCAGATCCATTACCCCTCCGTTCCGCCGCTGGGGCGCCAGCGATGGCGAGTGCTCGTGCAGCGTACGGCCTCGGCGGGCCGATTTGCGTCCGAGCCGCCCGGTGCCCGGCCGAGCGCCGTCTCGACCCCGTTGCGGAGCCGCTCCTCAGGCTCCGTACGTGGCCGGGAGCAGATTATCGCGGCGCCCAGGCGCCCTGGCGGGGGAGATAGTGGGCAAACGTGGGCCGCTGCGATTGGCGCCGTATGCGTCGTTGCTCGGGCGCGATTGGCGGATGTTGCGCTGACCGAGAACGTTGCCGCGGCGCGCCGGGTCGCGGCACGCAGGGCGCGCAGCCAAACCGACGACGCAGGGTGAGAGCTGCGGGCGGCGCCTCGTCGCAAACCACCCGATGACCGCGAGCAAAGCCGTCGCCGTTCTGCGCCGAAGTCTCTCTCGGCGCCGGCTCCCCGCACGATGCTCGGCAGCGGGATTCCGATCCGTGCTCCCGCCCGCTTCCTCCGCCCGAGCGCGTCTCGCTCTCCTGGTGTGACTACGCCGTCGGCAATGGCTTTGACCCGCGCGCGAACAAATACGAGAGCAGGATGCCCAGTTCGTACAGCGCCCACAACGGCACGGCCACCATTGCCATGTTGAAGGGGTCGGTGCTGGGGGTGATCACCGCCGCCGCGATGGCGATCAGCAACAAGGCGTACTTGCGGAAATTACGCATCTTGCGCGGCGTGACCAGCCCCAGCTTGGCCAAGAGAAACATCACCAACGGCAACTGGAAGGCCAGCGCCAACCCGATCATCAGCGTCAGGTAGAAGCTGATGACTTCGGGACCTTCCGGCGACCAATCGAACAGATCGGATTGGAACGAGGAGAGAAAGGCGAAGGCGCGCGGCGCCGCGACGAAGAAGGCGTAGGCCGCGCCGCCGAGAAACAACACTGTCACGAACGGCAGCGACGAGATCAGAATGCGCTTTTCCCTGCGGGTCAATCCCGGGGCCAGGAACCCGAACATCTGCCAGAGCATGGCGGGCAGCGCGATGCCGATGGCGATGTAGAGCGCCATCTTGAAGTACATCGTGATCGGATCGGTCGGGCTGACGATGTCGAACCCGCCGGTCGCCTCTGAGGTGCGCTTCAGCAACTCCAGCATCGGCCCGGACAGGAAGATGCCGCCGATGAAGGCGACGGCCACCGCGAGCACCATCTTGATAATGCGGTCGCGCAGCTCGGTCATGTGTGCGAGGAGCGTCATCTCCTCGAACACGTCCGGCTGACCCGGGTCCGGCAGCTTCGGCAGATGCGGCAGATGGGAATTGACCGACAACGGCAGATGAATGTGCGGAGTTTTCAGAGCGTGACCCATGAGGCGCTCCTCCTCGATATTCCCGATCTGATGAGCGTATGCGCTGACCGTCGGGGAGCCGCAACGAAGGCGGGCCGGAGGCGGCGAGACGTCGGCGCGCGGCAGCGCCGCCGTATCGCGCGCCGCGCCGCGTTCGGAGCGTTGGACGGACGCTCCGAACCCCGTCGGCCGCGATTTCCGCCAGTCCTAGTCGATCTTGTGCAGCGCCGACCCCTTGTGGGCGGCGA
>JADLCW010000391.1 GCA_020847015.1 Thermomicrobiales bacterium
CGGTCAGCGGAACCAGCACGAACGCCCGCTCGTGCAGTCGCGGATGAGGCACGCGCAGACCGGGCAACGCCACAACCGCGTCGTCGTAGAGCAGCAAATCGAGATCGAGGGTGCGCGGCGCGTTCAGCACAGAGCGCTCCCGCCCCAGATCCATCTCGATAATCTGCATCATATGTAGGAGCGCGACCGGCTCCAACTGAGTGCGCAACCGCAGCGCGGCGTTCAGGAAGGGCGGACCTCCTTCGTACCCCCATGCCTCGGTTTCATAGAGCGACGAAACCGCTTCCACCGTTCCCGCCGCTCCCAGTCGCCGGATCGCCTCCGCAAGAAGACCTGCCCGGTCGCCCAGATTGGACCCCAGCGCGATGTAAGCGGCCGCCCCGACCGGTTCGTGGTCGCTCATGCACGCGGCTCGCGCACCACGGCGTCGGTCATGCGCGCTACGCGCGCCATCGCCCGCACGTCGTGGACACGCACGATATCCGCCCCGTTGGCGATGGCCAGCGCCACCGTCGCCGCCGTGCCTTCCAGCCGGTCGTCCGGCGGCAGATCCAGCACCCGGCCGATCGTCGATTTGCGCGATGTTCCCGCCAGAATCGGTCTCCCCAGCGCGCGCAGCTCGCCCATTCGCCGCAGCAGCTCGAGATTTTGCCGCCAATCCTTGCCGAACCCGAATCCGGGATCCACGATCAGCCGTTCCCAGTCGATGCCCGCGGCCAGCGCACGATCCAGCCGGCGCGACAACTCACGGAGCACGCTGGTCAGCAGATCGCCACGACCCTCCGGTTCCACATCGTGCATGACGACCACCGGCACGCCGGCTCGCGCCGCGACGGCGGCAAGATCGGGATCGCGCATCAGACCGCGCACATCGTTGAGCAAATCGGCTCCGGCCGCCAGCGCCGCCTCGGCGACAGCGGCCTTGCTGGTGTCGACCGAGATGGGTGCGCCGATCTCCGATCGCATCGCGCGCAGCGCCGGCAGCAATCGCGCCAACTCTTCGTCGGCCGGGATCGCGGCGTGGCCGGGGCGGGTCGATTCCGCGCCCACATCGACCACATCGGCGCCTTCCGCCACCGCTCGCGTCGCCGCCGCCACGGCTGCCGCCGGGTCGCCGGCCAATCCGTCGCCGCTGAACGAATCGGGGGTCAGGTTGACGATAGCCATCACCAATGTGCGCTCGCCCCATCGCCATTCCCGCCTGTTCCAGCGGGTTGGCGGCAGTGCGCCGCTCACGCGCAACCGCCGCGCACGATGGCGAAAAACTCGGCGCGGGTGGCTGGCCGACGGCGAAATCCGCCGCGCATTGCCGAGGTGATCATCGTTGCGCCCGGTTTTTGCACGCCGCGGATGGTCATGCAAGTGTGGGTCGCTTCGATCACCACTCCGCAACCGTCCGGTTGCACCGTCTCCATCAGCGCATCGGCAATCTCGCTGGTCAGTCGCTCCTGCACCTGCGGTCGCCGGGCGTAGCCTTCCACCAGTCGCGCCAGCTTGCTCAAACCGACCACCCGACCCTGCGGGATATAGCCCACATGGGCGACCCCGGTGAAGGGCAGCAAGTGGTGTTCGCATAGCGAGGCAAAGGGGATATCGCGGAGCACCACCAGTTCCTTGTGCCCTTCATCAAAGGTGACTTCGAGGTGGCGGCGCGGGTCTTCGCGCAATCCGCAAAACAACTCGGCGTAGGATTCGGCGACCCGGCGCGGCGTGCGCCGCAATCCCTCGCGCTCCGGATCTTCGCCCAGCGCCAGCAGGATCTCGCGAACCGCCCGCTCGATGCGCGGCAAATCGACGTCGGCGACATCCGCCTCGTCCGCGCCGGCTGGCGCCGCCGGATCGACATCCGATCGCTCGCTCATGCTGCGCCCTCCCCCCGGTCACGTACGACGCGCACACCGGCCGCATCGAGGAACGCCCCCTGCAACCCCACTTCCGGTTTGCGAACGGTCACCGTCACGCGCGCGACGGTTGGAAATTCGCGCAGAATCGCGGCGGCGATCTCTTCCGCCACCGCCTCGATCAGGTCGCGCGGCGGCCCCTCCACGATCGACCGCACCGTCTTGTGGACGGCGCTGTAATTGACTGTCCGCGCCAGATCGTCGGTCGCGCCGGCGGCGCGCAGATCGGTCGTCATGCGGATATCGACCGTAAAGCGCTGGCCGCGCGTCTTCTCTTCGGGGTTGACGCCGTGGTAGGCGAAAAAGCGCAGTCCTTCGAGGAATACTTCGTCGCATGCATCCATAACGGCAAGTATACGGGCGTAGGACAGGCGGCCGCGCCGGCGCCCGGCGGGATGGTTGCATTACCATAATTTTTGCGGCAAATGATTTGCGCGCGATGCTGCCGCGGAGATTCGTTCCCGGCGCGGCATCGCTGCTGCAGCCGGATGCCGCGTCGGGAAACTCGACGGAAGGCTCATGGCGGTTGACATGATGGAATACGATGTAACCTACCAGGTCGGCAACGAAGAACGCACCGCGCGGGTTATCGCGCCGCACGCGGCTGGCGCCGCCGAACACATCACCTCGGAACACGAAGACGGCGAGGAGCACTTCGAGCTGCTGTGCGTCTCGCTTTTGGAGCCACCCGAGCAGGATCAATCGCAGCCCGCTGAGGCGACCTCCTGAGTCGTCGGGAGCGCCGGAACGCAGGTTGACCCCTCGCGCTGTCAGGTGTACGTTCACTTCGGGGAGAGGAACCGTTCAGCGCCGGCGGTCGGGGGGTCGTGTGTCCGCGTCATCACCGTTCGATCTCACCGCGGCCCGCCTGCTGCCTGGCTGTCCGGATCCGCTCGGCGCCCAGTGGGATGGCCACGGAATCAACTTCGCACTTTTTTCCCGCCACGCCGACGGTGTTGACCTGTGCCTTTTCGCCGACCCCGCCGACCCGCGCGAAACCGTCCGCCTGCCGCTGCCGGAGCGCAGCGGGCATGTCTGGCACGGCTATTTGCCGGGGGCCGGCCCTGGGCTCGCCTATGGCTACCGGGTGCGCGGCCCCTACGCTCCCGACGAGGGTCATCGCTTCAATCCGGCCAAACTGCTGCTGGACCCGTACGCTCGCGCCGTCGCTGGTCCCTTCACGTGGGACGACGCCGTGTACGGCTACCAGACGACCCCCCGCGCCAACGATCTGCTGCCCAGCAGCGCCGACAGCGCCCCCTGTGTGCCGCGCTCCATCGTCATCGATTCCGCCTTCGATTGGGGCGACGACCGCGCCCCGGCCACGCCGTGGACGGAAACGGTCATCTACGAAACGCACGTCAAGGGCTACACCCGGCTCTGCTCGGACATCCCGGAGGCGTTGCGCGGCACATACGCCGGCATGGCTCACCCGGCCGCGATCGATCACCTGCTGAAGCTGGGTGTCACCGCCGTCGAATTGCTGCCAGTCCATGACTATCTGGATGAGGCGGCGCTGGTGCGGATAGGGCTGGTCAACTACTGGGGCTACAACTCCATCGGCTTTTTCGCCCCGGTTCCGCGGCTCGCCGCTGCGCGCGATCCGCAGGCGCAGGTCATCGAATTCAAAACGATGGTCAAGGCGCTGCATGCCGCCGGGCTGGAAGTCATTCTCGATGTCGTCTACAACCACACCGCCGAGGGCAATCATCTCGGCCCCACCGTCTGCTTTCGCGGCATCGACAATCGCGTCTACTATCGGCTCGTGCCGGAACAACCGCGGTATTATGTTGACTATACCGGCACCGGCAATACCGTCGCCGCCCGGCACCCGCAAACTCTGAAGCTGATCGCGGACTCCCTGCGCTACTGGGCGCAGGAGATGCATGTCGACGGGTTCCGGTTCGATCTGGCCCCGACGCTGGCCCGCGAGATGTCCGATGTCGATCCCTACAGCGCCTTCTTCGA
>JADLCW010000392.1 GCA_020847015.1 Thermomicrobiales bacterium
CACTGGTACTACAACAACCTTGCCTACCGCGCGCCGATCACGGCGCTGCTGCTGTGCGGCTGCTGCGGTCGCAACGGCGGCGGCATGAACCACTACGTCGGGCAGGAGAAGCTCGCCCTGGTCGCGCCGTGGACGAGTCTCGCGATGGCCCAAGACTGGACCAAGCCGGGTCGGCTCCAGCAGACGCCGATCTGGCACTACGTTCATAGCGACCAATGGCGCTACGAGGGCAATTTCACCGACTACGCGACCGTGCCCGAAAACGCGCGTTGGGCGCACGGGCACGCCATCGACCTGACGTCCATGTCGGTGCGCACAGGTTGGATGCCGTTCTATCCGCAGTTCGACGCCAACCCGATGGATCTCGTACGCCAGGCCGAAGCAGACGGAAAAACCTCGTCACAGGAGATCGCCGACTGGACCGTCGATCGGCTGAAGAGCGGCGAACTGAAATTCTCCATCGATGACCCGGACGCGCCGGAAAACTGGCCCCGCGTCTGGCTTATCTGGCGCGGCAACGCCATCCAGTCCAGCGCCAAGGGGCACGAATACTTCCTGCGCCACTACCTTGGCACCCACGACAACATCGTCGCTCACGAACACGCCAAAGACTCGGTGGAAACCGTCGTCTTCCGCGAACCCGCCCCGCGCGGCAAGCTGGATCTCGTCGTCGATCTCAACTTCCGCATCGACACCTCCGCGCTCTATTCGGACATCGTGCTGCCGAGCGCCTTCTGGTACGAGAAGAACGATCTCAACACCACCGATCTCCACTCCTTCGTCCACCCCCTGGGGCAGGCGGTGCCGCCCGTCTGGGAATCGAAAACGGACTGGGAAATCTTCAAGGCGCTGGCCAAGCGAGTCAGCGAGATGGCCCCGCTGGTGTTCCCCGAACCGGTGCGCGATCTGGTAGCGACACCGCTCAAGCACGACACCCCGGACGAGTTGGCCCAAACCGAACCGCTCGACTGGCGCGCCGGCGAGTGCGACCCCATTCCCGGCAAGACGATGCCGCATCTGCAAGTCATCACCCGGGACTACGTCAACCTCTACGACCGCTTCGTCACGCTCGGGCGCGGAGTGCGCGAAGACGGCATCAGCGGCAACGGTGTTCATTTCCCGGTCGCCGAGTTCTACGACGAACTGTTGCAAAACCCGACTGGCGGCACACCTGATCCGCGCCATATGCGTTGCCGGGAATGGGGCGGGCAAAAATACCCAAGCATCGAGGATGCGCTCGACGCCGCCAACGTGCTGCTCCACCTGGCCCCGGAAACCAACGGCGACATCGCCTACGCCGCCTTCAAACATGAAGAGGAGCGCACCGGGGTGGCGCTCGCCGAGTTGGCCGAGGGCACGCGCGGGGTGCGCATGAGCTTCGCCGACATCTCCGCCCAGGTGCGGCGCTTCCTAACCAGTCCCTGTTGGACGGGCAACGTCAACGACGGGCGCGCCTACGCCGCCTGGGTGCTCAACGTCGAGCACCTCATCCCGTGGCGCACGCTCACCGGTCGCCAGCACATCTACGCCGATCATCCCTACTACATCGACTTCGGTGAGAACCTGCCGACCTACAAACCGCGGCTGCGTCCAGTGCATACGGGCGACATCGTCGAGAGCCCGGTCGACGACAGTTGTCTGGTGCTGAACTACATCACCCCGCACGGTAAATGGAACATCCACTCCACCTACAAGGACAACCTCCGCATGCTGACGCTGTCGCGAGGCATGGATCCGGTTTGGATCAGCGACAAGGACGCGGAAAAAATCGGGTTGCAGGACAACGACTGGGTCGAGGTCTACAACGACAACGGGGTCGTGGTCACCCGTGCCGCCGTCAGCGCTCGCGTGCAACCGGGCACCTGCATGTACTACCACGCGGTCGAACGCACCGTGTACATCCCCAAATCACAGATCCGCGGCGGCTACCGCGCCGGCGGCCACAACAGTCTGACCCGCACCCGGGTCAACCCGCTCCAACTCGCTGGCGGCTACGCGCAATTCACCTACGGGTTCAACTACTGGGGGCCGATCGGCGTGTTCACGCGCGACACCTACTGCGTCATCCGGAAGCTCTCGAAGCTGGAGTGGTGAGGGACCGCTCGGGAACGAACGGCGAGCTGGCGCGCGCACGACCAGCCACAGGGGAGCGAACGCGATGGATATTCGAGCGCAAGCCTCGATGGTGTTCCATCTGGACAAATGCATCGGGTGCCACACGTGCAGTCTGGCCTGCAAGAACATCTGGACTGACCGCAAGGGCGCCGAGTACATGTGGTGGAACAACGTCGAAACCAAACCCGGCACCGGGTATCCCACCCTGTGGGAGGATCAGGACAAGTACCGGGGAGGCTGGGACGTCGTCAACGAAGGCGGCCAGCTTCGACCGAAACTCAAGCTGCAGGGTCGCTTCGGAGCGCTGGCGAACATCTTCTACAACCCCTACCTGCCCTCCGTCGATGATTACTACGAACCGTGGACCTATGACTACGCCAACCTGCTCGATGCGCCGGAGAGCGACGACCAACCCACGGCCCGCGCCGTCTCCCAGATCACCGGCAAATACATCGACACGATCGAGGCCGGGCCGAACTGGGACGACGATCTCGGCGGCTCGACCATCTACGCGGCCAACGATCCGAATCTGGCCGGGCTGAGCGAAGAGGAGCGAGCTGAACTCGCCGAGATCCAGCGCGTCGCCTTCTTCTATCTGCCGCGCATCTGCAATCACTGCCTGAATGCCGGCTGCGTCGCCGCCTGCCCGGCCGGGGCCATCTACAAGCGCGGTGAAGACGGCATCGTGCTCATCAGCCAGGAAAAATGCCGCGGCTGGCGGATGTGCATTTCGGGGTGCCCCTACAAGAAGGTCTATTACAACTGGCACACCGGAAAATCCGAGAAATGCATCCTCTGCTACCCGCGCGTGGAGAGCGGACAGCCGCCGGCCTGCTTCCACTCCTGCGTCGGGCGCATTCGCTACTTCGGCGTGCTGCTCTACGACGCCGATCGCATCACGGAGGCGATCTCGGTTCCCAACCAGAATCTGGTGGAGGCCCATCGCTCGATCATCCAGGATCCCTTCGATCCAGCGATCATCCGGGCGGCGCGCGATCGCGGCATCTCCGACGCCATGATCGATGCCGCGCAGAAATCTCCGGTCTACAAGTTCGTCAAACTCTGGAAACTCGGGTTGCCGCTGCACGCGGAGTTCCGCACCCTGCCGATGCTGTTCTACGTGCCGCCCATGCTGCCGGTGCTCGCTCGGGTCACCCGCGAGGGGCGCTACGAGGTCGCCGGGGCGGCCGACAACAGCCTCGCGCCGTTGCTGTCGTCGCTCGACAAGGCGCGCGTCCCCATTCGCTACATGGCGAATCTATTCGCCGCCGGCAACGAAGAGATCGTGGCGGAGGTCTACCGCAAACTCATTGCAGTGCGTCTCTACAACCGGGCGCAGCAGGTCGGCGACGTGTCTGCGGACGAGATGCAGCGCGCGCTGGAAACCGGTCGCACGACGGCGGAGGAGGCGGCCGCCATCTTCCGCCTGACATCGCGCCCGACCTATCAAGAGCGGTTCGTCATCCCGCCGATTCACCGCGAAGAAGCGATCGCCCAGACGATCGACCCGTACAAGGAGCGTTCGGAAACAGGGTTCGGCCTCACCGAAGCGCCCAGTCGAAGGTGGTGATCATGATCGATCCGATTGTCCGCGATCATCTGCGCGGGTTCGCCGATCTGCTGGAATACCCGACGCCGGCGCTGCCCGAAGCGCTGCGCCGGCTCCAGGCGCGGCTCGCGGAGTTCGACGCCGCAGCCGCGCAGGAGCTGCGTCCCTTCGCCGGATACGTGGCGGTCACGCCGACGACGCAGCTGGAAGAAGCCTATACTTCCATGTTCGATCTCGACCCCAAATGTCATCTCTATATCGGCTATCACCTCTTCGGCGACAGCTACAAACGCAGCGCATTTCTGCTCGGGCTCAAGGAGCGCTTCGGAGCCAGCGGATTCAGCGTCGACGACGAACTCCCCGATCATCTCTCCACGCTGCTCCGCTTCGTCGCGATGACCCGCGACGAAACCGAAGCCGGCGAGATCGTCGCGGATGCTCTGCGGCCCGCGCTCGATACGATGACCGGCCGCAATGCGCCCGTGGCCGCCGCCGAACAGACCGATGAGGCGCCGGCGCCGCCAGAGGCGCCGCGGCCGGGCGCCGCCTATCTCGGCGTGCTGGAATCGCTGCGACTGGTGCTGGCGCGCATCGCCCCGGATCACAGCGCGAGCCTCGAAACTGCGGAGCACGCGCACGACCTCGCCACCGCCGATGGGCGAACGGGAGGGTGACATGCTCGATACCGTCCTCTTCGTCGTCTTTCCCTATGTCGCCGTCGCGCTGGCGGTCGCGGTCGGGCTGCTCCGCTACTACAAGGATCGGTTCTCATTCTCCAGCCAGTCCTCGGAGTTTCTCGAAAAGCGCGAACTGTTCTGGGGCTCGGTGCCGTGGCACTACGGCGTCGTGATCATCCTGATAGCGCACCTGCTCGCGTTCCTGTTCCCCGGACTGTGGGGGGCGCTCGTCGCCGACCCGATTCGCCTCTACACGCTGGAGATCATCGGTCTGGCGCTGGCGCTGCTGACGATTGTCGGCATGGTCATGCTGATCGCGCGCCGCATTCAGCGACCGCGCGTGTTTTCCGTCACCACCACGCTCGACTGGGTGCTGCTGGTGACGTTGCTCGCTCAGGTCGTGCTCGGGTTCTGGGTGGCGCTGATGTTTCGCTGGGGTTCCGACTGGTACATCCGCACCGCCGTGCCCTGGCTGCGCTCACTCGTCCTGCTGCAGCCGGACATCCGGTTCATCACGGCGCTGCCCTGGATCGTCAAGCTCCACATGCTCGGCGGGTTCGTGCTGGTCGCGCTGTTCCCCTTCACGCGTCTGGTGCACATCTTCACCGTGCCGGTGACCTATCTCTGGCGGCCATACCAAGTCGTGATCTGGAATCGTCGGCCCGGCCCTTCCGGCCGACGCTCCTGATTCGCCGCGCAGCCGGGTTCCCGGTGGAGATCGTCATGACGTTGCACGAACTGTTGCAAGCCAGCGCCGAACGCCACGCCCACCTCTGCCCGCGCCAGGTGCTGGGGGTGCGCATGGCGCTGCTGGCCGGCAAGTTGCTGGGGCTGAATGTGCCTCAGCAGGACAAGCGCCTGCTGACCATCGTCGAAACGGACGGATGCGCTGCCGACGGCATCGAGATCGGCGCGGGATGCTCGATCGGCCGGCGTACGCTGCGGGTCGAAGATTTCGGCAAGGTCGCCGCAACATTCATCGACACTCGGCTCGATCGCGCGCTGCGCATCGTGCCGCGCCAATCGGCGCGCGCGCTGGCGGCCCACTATGCGCCGGCCGCGCCCGATCGCTGGCACGCGCAGTTGCTCGGCTACCAGCGCATGCCCAGCAGTCTGCTGTTCGGGTGGCAATGGGTCACGCTGACGACGCCGCTGGCGGAGATCGTCAGCCGCCCCGGCGCCCGCGCCGTGTGCCAGGCCTGCCGAGAAGAGATCATCAACGAGCGCGAGGTGCGGCGCGACGGCATGGTGCTGTGCCGGCCCTGCGCCGGACAGAGCTACTACCGGCTGGCGGACGACCCCGCGCACGCTGACGATCTC
>JADLCW010000393.1 GCA_020847015.1 Thermomicrobiales bacterium
CGGGCAGGGCGAGGTTACCTCCCCAGCGCGGCGACGATGGCGTCGCCCACCTCGCGGGTGGTTGCCACGCCGCCCAGATCCGGCGTCAGGATGCCAGCCGCCGTCGTGCGTTCGATTGCCCGCATGGTCCGCACCGCTTCATCCGCCAATCCGAGATGATCCAACATGAGGGCGGCGGTCCAGACGGCGGCGATGGGGTTGGCGATGCCCTGTCCGGCTATGTCCGGCGCGCTGCCATGCACCGGTTCGAACATGCTGGGGAAACGGCGCTGCGGGTCGAGATTGGCGCTGGCCGCGATGCCGAGACTACCGCCGATGGCGCTGCCGAGATCGGAGAGGATGTCGCCGAACAGATTGGAGGCGACCACCACCTCCAGCGTTTCCGGACGCAGCACGAAGCGGGCGGCCATGGCGTCCACCAACCATTGCTCCGTTTCTACATCCGGGTAATCGGCAGCGACGCGGGCGAACGTTTCGTCCCATAGCGGCATGGCGTATTGCTGGGCATTACTCTTGGTGACGCTGGTGACTTTTTTTCGTGTGCGGGTCCGCGCCAGATCAAAGGCGTAGCGGATGATCCGCTCGCACCCCTGGGCGGTGAACAGCGCGCTCTGCACGGCGACTTCGCTGCCGGGTCCGCGCCCGGCCAGGTTGCGTCCGCCGATACCGGCGTACTCCCCCTCGCTATTTTCCCGCACCACCACCCAGTTGACTGTCTCGGCAGTCGCCGCGCGCAACGGGCTGGCGATGCCCGGCAGCAGCCGCACCGGCCGGATGCAGGCGTACTGATCGAATCCCTGGCAAATCGCCAGCCGCAATCCCCACAGGCTGACGAAATCGGGCACCCCCGGCCAGCCGACCGCGCCGAAGTAGATGGCGTCGAACTCGGCCAGGCGCTCCAGCCCGTCGGCATCCATCATGCGCCCGGTACGCAGGTAGTATTGACAACCCCAGGGAAAGTGCTCGTAATCGAACGCGAGGCGACCGCCGCTCCGCTCCGCCAGCCGGTCGAGCACCCGCAGTCCTTCCGGCACGACTTCTTGTCCGATGCCGTCGCCGGGGATCACCGCGATCCGGAATGCCCTCGTCTCGCCCGTCATCGCTGCCCTCGTCGTTTGCGTCGCCAATCTCGACACAGCGTCGGGAGTGCGGCCGGGCGCGTCAAGAGCGGCGCCGGGGACACATGCGGCGCGACCGCCGGGTCAGACACCGCGGGCGCCGCGGAGAGCTGGCGCAATGCGCGCGG
This sequence comes from Thermomicrobiales bacterium, assembly GCA_020847015.1. GTDB lineage: Bacteria > Chloroflexota > Chloroflexia > Thermomicrobiales > UBA6265 > CADCWF01. The sequence continues at coordinate 1,247 of JADLCW010000393.1, forward strand.
TGGTTGCGCCAAGGGTTGACAAGCTGCGCATCAGGCGGACTATGGGACTCGGCGGAACGGAGCGCGCGACTCGTGCGTCAACAAAAGCACGATGACCGTTTGTTCGGCCGCCGTGGTTCATCGCGGGGGTTGGGCTGCCGCCGGGGCGGCCCGATGTCGTGCGTACGGTCGTTTTGCCGCCACAACCCGGGTTCTCCGCGCGGGAGGGATTGCATGCGCGCCGCCGTTCGACGCTTTCGGTTCCGCTGGACGGGGTTGCTGCACGCGCTGACCGCGCTGGCCTTCCTGCTGGGGCTGCTCGCCCCGCTGACTCCGGGAACGCTGGCGCCTCTGCCGGCGGCCGCGCAACGTGCGCCCGCGCTCCCGCCTCCCTTGGCCGCTCCCGTCCAGGTTGCCGCCGTGGGCGATTTCCAAACCGCGCTCGGCTGTCCGGCCGATGACGACCCGGATTGCCACCAGTCTCAACTCGACGACACCGGCAGTGGCATGTGGTCGGTCTTTTTGCCGATCCCTCCCGGAAACTATCGGCTGCGCATCGTCGCGCGCGCCGACCGCGACGTCTCGCTCGGTCAGGGCGGCGATCCCGATGGAGCCGACATCGCGCTCGACATGCCGAACGACGCGGCCGGAGCCTACATCAGCTACGACGCCAACACCGGCGCGATCGTCGCCAAACCGGCCGCCCACGATGTCGAATTGACCACCGATCTTGGCGATCGCATCGCCATGGGTCCGGCGCGGCGGGGGTATCGCGCCACGTTCGACGCCCAGGCCGGAACCTACGGCGTGCAGATCCTCGTCGATGGCGAACCCGTCGCCCAAGATCAGATCAGTCTCGATACGCCGCAGCGGGTGATCTTCGAAACCGACGCCAGCGGCCAAGTCACCAACAAGGATATCGTGCCCTCCGCCACGCTCACCGTCACGCGCACCGGCGCATCGGGTGCGCCAGCTCCGGGAGCCTGCTTCGCCGTGACCCGGGGCAACACCTTGGTCGGGCAGGCCTGCGATGGCGACGATGGCCAGGTCGACGGGCAAACCCGCGTCCGCTTCCCGGACGGCATCGAATCGAATGCCTACGACCTGATCGAAACGCGCACGCCCGAGGGACAGAGCCCGGCCGAGCCGCAGCGCATCGACCTCGGACCGGGCCCCAACACCGCGAGCGTAACCGCCCCCGGCGGCCAAGCCGGCGAGCCGACAGCAGAGCCGCCGACCGAGCGCCCGGCCGAACCACCGGCCACGGCGGAACCGCCAACCGAACAACCCGCCATCGAGACTCCTGGCGACGAGACGGTCCCCGGTCGGCTGGTC
>JADLCW010000394.1 GCA_020847015.1 Thermomicrobiales bacterium
ACCGGCAGGAGCGGCGAGACGACGGATACCGCGTTTGCCGATCCGATCACAGCCAATCTCTATGCCGCCGCCGATGCCGCGGTCATCCCGGCGGACGCCTTCCGTGCGTCGCTCGGTTGCGGCAACCCAACCGCGCTGGCCGAGCTGCGACTGGGCGAGACGGTGCTCGATCTCGGCTCGGGAGGTGGCATTGACGTGCTGCTCTCAGCCCGGCGAGTGGGGCCGACCGGGTTTGCCTACGGGTTGGACATGACTGACGAGATGCTGGCGTTGGCCGAGAAGAACCGGGCTGAAGCCGGGGCCGAAAACGTTCGCTTCCTGAAGGGACGCATCGAGGCGATCCCGCTGCCAGACGACTCGGTCGATATCCTCATTTCCAACTGCGTCATCAATCTGGCCGCCGACAAACGGTCGGTGCTGCACGAGGCGTTTCGGGTGTTGCGGCCCGGCGGTCGCTTCGCCGTCTCCGACGTCGTCGCCCCGGGCATGCTGCCGGCCGATTTGCGGGCTGACATGGAGGCATGGGTCGGCTGCGTCGCCGGCGCGCTGGAAGAGAATGAGTATCGGCATCTCCTCGTCGAGGCGGGATTCGCCGGGGTCGAGATCGAGGTCACTCGCGTCTACGACCCGAAGGAACTGGCGGAAAGCTTGGGCAGCGGAAATGGGTGCTGCGGCGCGTCCGGAGCGTGGGATGCATCCGCCTACGCGCGATTCGCCGGATCCGGCGGTCGCCTGGTGAGCGCCTTCGTGCGGGCGCGCAAACCATAACCGGCCGCACGGGCGACGTGGCGAGCGCCGCGGGCTCTACCTATTGAAATTTGAGGATCGCTTCATGACCGCGCGTTCGGACGTCGTACGTACCACCCGTCTCGAACCTCCTTCACGCTCGCGGCTGGGGTTCATCGACCGCTTCCTGCCGCTCTGGATTCTGGCGGCGATGGCGCTGGGCATTTTGCTAGGACGCCTTTTCCCGGAAATTGGGCCGGTGCTGGATCGGGTCAAGATCGCGGGGGTATCGCTGCCGATCGCCTTCGGCTTGCTCTGGATGATGTATCCGGTGCTGGCGAAGGTGCGCTACGAATCGCTCGGTCGTCTGCGCATTCAGGGCGATCTGTTCCGCTTGTCGCTCGCCCTCAACTGGGTGGTTGGCCCGTTGCTCATGTTCGGGCTGGCGTGGTTGTTTCTGCCCGACCAGCCCGCCTATCGCAACGGTTTGATCCTGATTGGACTTGCCCGCTGCATCGCGATGGTGCTGATCTGGAACATGCTGGCCTGCGGCGACGGCGATGTCGCGGCGGTGCTGGTCGCGCTCAACTCCGTGTTTCAGATTGTTTTCTACTCGGTGCTGGGCTGGTTGTTCCTGACCGCTATCCCGGGCTGGATCGGCGTCGAATCCACGACGCTCGACGTGTCGATGTGGGACATCGCTCGCAACGTGCTGATCTTCCTCGGCGTCCCGCTGGCGGCGGGAGCGCTGACCCGGCTGATCCTCGTCCCGCGCAAGGGGCGCGATTGGTACGACAACCGGCTGATGCCCCGGCTCGGGCCGACCGCGCTGCTCGGATTGCTCTACACCATAGTGCTGATGTTTTCGATGCAAGGCGAGCGCATCCTGGCGGCCCCCTTCGATGTGCTGCGCATCGCCGCGCCGCTGGTCATCTACTTTCTCATCATGTTCATGCTGGCCTTCGTGCTTTCCTGGCGGCGCGGGCTTGCCTATCCGGAGACGGCGGCCGTCTCCTTCACTGCCGCCGGCAACAACTTCGAGTTGGCTATTGCAGTAGCGGTGGGAACGTTCGGCATCGCCTCCGGCGAGGCGCTGGCCGGAGTGGTCGGACCGTTGATCGAAGTGCCGGTTTTGCTGGCGCTTGTTTACGTCTCGCTCTGGCTGGGGCGGCGACTCTATCCGGACGCTGCGCCGTTCGCGCATGCGCCCGGCGCGTTGGCAGGCAACCTGGACACCGCCTCGACGGCTTGACGACGACCCCTCGCAAGCGCGGGCTGCGGCGCATCCTTGCCAGCGGCGTTCGCGTGCGACAGCCGTCAGCGATGGGGTGCTCAGCGGCTGCACTCCACCGCTGGAGGTGCTGCCCGCCTATCCGGGGCGGGGAGTTCGGGCATAGCTGATGTGCTGAACAAAAATATACCTGTGTGAGCCACACCCGATCGACCTTGTCTGCGATCCCGAACTCGAATCGTTTCATGTCTGGTTCGGGATGGAACCGGCCATCGCCATGATTGTCCGCAATTGTGCCCACGAACCCGGCTGAGCAGTTCGGCGGTGAGGGAGAGGTGAGTCGAAGGCGCACGAACGCCCCGTTTTGGCGATCGGGGAGGGGTATACTCCGACGATCGGGAACGACGGCGCGCGGAGGGCTTGGGTGACGCGATGGACGTGCTGATGGGATTGCTGCGGGCGGCGGGAACGATCGTCGCGCTCGTAGTCATCTTCATGCTGTTGGCCGCGCTGTTTATGGTCGTCTTCGGCATTGCCACCGGCATCGACGACCAGACCAGCGGTTGAGCGGCGCTTCGCCGTGGATCTCAGTACGCTCGGGAAGTTAGCCATAGGCGTTGGAGCGGCATTCGCGCTCGTTGGTGGATTGCTGCTGCTGATCGCCCGCGTTCCCGGGTTCGATCGTCTCGGCCGTCTGCCGGGCGATATCGTCATCCATCGTGGGCCCACCACGGTAGTTATTCCCATCGTCACGAGCATCATTCTCAGCATTGCGCTCACCATCGCGCTCAATCTGATTTTCCGTCGGTAGTTCGCCACGGGTCACCCCGCCATCCTCCTCCCAATTCGCGGACCGTCATGCTATTGACGGCTCCGGCGGCGCCCGCCTAGAGTGGGCTGCGCGGTCATCCCCGGGAGACCGCGACCGATCGCCCGGGACACGGCCCTTGGCTTGACGCGGACAGAGGCGGCCACGGCCGCCAGAAGCGAGGTTGCGATGGCTTTGGCACTGTGGCCCCGGGACAACTTCCCCACGGCGCGGCCGCGCGCAGCGCTCTCGGTGGCGCTCGCCGCATCCTTGGTTATCGGCGGCAGTCTGACCGCACTGTTCGCGCCGGCTGCTTCGGCTCAGGCGGAGGCGTTCAGCACAGCGGCCTCCGCCCCCGGCGATGCGCTCGCCTACGTGCAGATCCCCTTGGATGAATCCTCCGCGCAATGGACGCAGGCCAAGACCCTGCTGGATCGCGCGGGGTTGCTGACCTCGCTGGAAGAGGCGACCGGCAACGAGCTGAACGAATTGCCGCTCGACGCCTTCCTCGGCGGCGAGGCAGCGATCGTCATCACGCAAGACGCCATTCAGCACGCTCTGGAAGCGAACCCGATGGCCGCTGGCGATTCCATGGCGGCGCTACTGGAGGAGACGCCGGAAACGGACGCCACGACGACGGTCGGCGAAGCACAAGGCTGGGCCGTGGTGCTGGATGCTCGCGCACCGGACACCAGTTTTGCCGGTATCACTATGGCAATTCAGGATCAGGCGCGGAAGGCCGGCGTCGAGCCGGGGCAGACTGAGTACAGCGGAGTCACCATCACCTCCGCTCCGGCTGCGCCCAGCGGCGACGAGGACAACTCGGACGATATTCCGTTGGCCGTCGCCCGCATCGACGGCCATGTGCTGATCGCCAGTCAGCCAGCCGATCTGGAGCCGCTGATCGACGCCGCGCAGGGAACGACGCCGGCACTGACGTCGCTCGATAGCTTCGGCCAGGTGCAGGCGGCGCTGCCGGGCGAGCATCTGCTGTTCGGCTTCATCAATGGGCCGGCGGCAGCGTTGGCGCAATCCTCTCTGGCTGAAGCGGGCTTGCCGATGTACGCCGCCGGTCCCGAAGCGTACTCCGGTTTCAGCATCTCCGCCGATCAACCGGGGTTCCGCATGGAAACCGTGGAGATCGGAGCCAACGGGGAAACCCTCCCCGCCGGCCAGCCGAACTTCAGTCCGACATTGCCGGCCAAAACCCCGGCCGACGCGCTGTTCTTCCTCGACGGCAGCAATCTGGCCGCGACCAAGGTGCTGGACAACATCGGCGCCGCGCTGATCGGGATGGCGATGGGGCAGATGGGCGCTGCGCCGACTCCAGCCCCCGGTCAGTCTCCGGACGCCTTTGTGGCGGCGCAGTACCAGCAATTGGCGACGCTGTTTGGCGTCAATCTGCAGACCGATCTGCTGCAGCAACTCACCGGTGAATTTGCTCTCTGGGTGGGAGGAACCGACCCCAGCACAGTCGCTGGGCTGTTCGTGTCCGGGGTGACCGACCCAGCCACCGTAGCGAACGCGCTCAGCCAACTCAACCTGCTGATTCAGGGAGCGGGCGGCGGCGACTCCAGCGTCACGACGCGGACGGTCGATGGTTCGACGGTTAGCGTGGTCGAAACCGGACCGGGCGCCCCGGCGATCGAGTACGGCGTGGTTGGTGATGAACTGCTCCTTGGCGTCGGCGCCGCCATCGACGAGCACACGCTCGGCCCCGCCCAATCGCTCGCTGATGACGCGCAATACCAGGCGGCGATGGGGACGCTTCCAGCCGAATACAACGGCAGCCTCTACGTCAACTTGGCGAAGATCGTGCCGCTGGCGACAGCGATGGCGACGGCGGAAACGGCCGAAAGCTCCGGCGCCGTACAGGCCAGCCTGGAAGACGCGAGTCCGAACTGCGCCAACTACGCTACTCAGGAAGAGGCGCAAGCCGCGTACGACGCCAACGAAGAAGGCACCTTCGATCTGGATCAGGACTTCAACGGCATCGTTTGTGAGGGACACTTCGGCTCCCCGGCGGCGCTTGAAGATGCGACTGGCATGAATGATGCGGCAGCCGCGCTCGAATCGGTCGATCTCTCGGCGATAAAGGCATTCGCGCTCGCCGCCTATGAGCAGGATGGAATGCAGCGAACGTCGTCGATTCTTTACATCGCGGAGTAGCCGGCAGGCTACGGTTCGGATGGCCAACCGGGGCGGCTGCAAGCGCCGCTCCGCTCGGCGTCCGGGGAGGCATTGGCATGGTTCGCGTAGTGAACGGGTTACGTCGCATTCGAGGAGCGGCGCTCTCATCAGCGGCTGCGGCCGCTCTGCTGGTTCCGGGGCTGGTCGCGGTTGCCCAGACGCCGACGTCTGAGATCTTGGTGGCGGCGCCAGCGACCGCGGCGGCCGCGCCGCAGGATACGGTGCTCTTCGTATCGGTCGATATGAATCGTGATTCCGACCAATGGCAACAGGCGCAGGACCTCCTGGATCGTGTTGGCGCCCCGAACGCGTTGGACGATGCGGAGCAGATGCTGCTGCACAACCCGGAGAATGCGTCCGGAGGAGTCACCCAGGCGGACCTCGACGCCATGTTCGGCGGCGAGATGGCGATCGTGGTGACCTCGGAGGCGGTGCGCAACATCGCTGCCCTGGTCGACGCTGGAGCTGAGGCCGCTCGCGCACACGAGGCGCAGCAGGACATGGCCGCAACGCCGGCCATCTACAGCGAAGACTCGCCGGCGGACGCTATGCTGGACCTGCCGAAACTGGAAGGTTACGGCATCGTCGGGGTGCTGCAGCCGAGCGATGCGGCGCAGACCTGGGATTACGTCGAACGGCAAATGACCGCGCTGGCTGATAGCGCTGGCAGCGAACTGCAAGAAACCAACTACAACGATTCGCGCATCCACGTCGCGCCGAAGCCGATGTCCCATCATGCTGACCGCGATCGCAAACACGATAAGAAGAAGGATTCCCGAGATTACGATGGGATGCACGGGGACGGCGACTGGGATGCCATCGCCGAGCAACTGGGCACGGGCACGATCGCAGCCGCCCGTGCTGGGGATTTCATCCTTGTAGGCGGCTCAGCGTCCGATCTGGAGCCATTCATTGATGCTGCAACCGGCGCCAAGCCGTCGCTGGCCGACCTGCCCGCGATGCAGGAAGTGCGAGCCGCGTTCCCGCACGATGCGCTCATGTTCGGCTACACCAGCGCGCCGGCGGTGCGCGATGCGCTCGACCCGGAGTGGATTGAGAAGATCGATGCGCTGAACCAGACCTTTGTGCCTGGCGCCGATGCCTCCGCGTTGTGGGACGTCTCGAGCGGCGGGGTCGTCTGGGCCGACCGGCCGGGGCTGCGGTTTGATGAGGTGAGCCTCGTCGCCGGCGGCGCGCTGCCGGACATCTACCCCGCCAACGCCCCGATTGATTTCGCAAAGCGGGTTTCCGACAGCACGCTTCTCTACGGCGCCGGTCACGTGACCCGGACCCAGCTCGACGCCTTCGCCTTGTCGGCTGCGCAGTCGATCAACCAAGCGGTCAAGGGCGAGAGCGGGCAACCGCAAAGTCTGGCCGACATCGAAGATATGCTGACGCCGGAGTACTACGAGCGGCAGCTTGCGGAAGCGGAGCAGATTCTCGGTTTCAACCTGAAGACCGATTTCGTCGATCATCTCACGGGCGAACTCGGCATCGCCATTGGCATGCCGCAGTTCGGGATGGGCGACTTCACGCTCGATGCCGTGACCACTGCCGGAGTAGCCGACAAGGAGCCGGTGCAGAAGGCGCTGCAGAGCGTCGTGGATACGATCGAGCGCAATGTCACTGACGCCGAGATCGCGGTTGAGCCGCGTGACGGTGATACGCTCTACCGGATTGGCGATACCGAAGGCGACATGGCGCTCGTGCTGTTGGCCGGGGTACTCGGAAACGATCTGGTGGTTGGCACCCAGTCGGGCGTCGACACGCTGGAGAGCGGACCTATGCAGCCGCTGGCGGACGACCCGCAATTCCAGACGGTGATGGGATTGCTGCCGCAGCAGCGTTATGCCGAGTCGTATGTCAACCTCGGCCCCATCGTCGATCTCTTCGTCATGATGAGCGGACAGGGTGGTTTCACTGGAACTGGCACGCCGGAAGCCGCACCGTCGGGCGGCCCTGAAGCGGTTCGTGCGATCGGCGCCGTTTCCTGGGCCAATGACGGAAAGGCGGGATCCAGCGCGATTATCTACATCGTGGGGCCGGACGCCTGATCGTTCGATCCCGTGGCCACGGGGAGAAATGCGATGGGGTGGAGCAACCAGCTCCACCCCATCGCCGCGCCCGGGCGCAACCACGGAGGCCCCTCAGCCGTTAACAAGAGTGCGGCCGAGCCCTGGCGGGCGGCCAGGGCCGGCGTTCGTGTGGTTGAAACGCGGGCGGGTACGTATCCTGTCCATCAAAGGCGACTTGGGAAGGAGACGAGCATGACCGAACCTCGGCACGAGGGGATGCTGACCGCGCGGGAACGAGCCGAGGCCGGGCGGTTGTGGGAAGCGTTGCGGCGCTCCAGCCCCGCGGCAACCCGGCGTGAACTCCTGCGCTGGTCGGCGATTGCCGCGGGGGCAGTCGCCACCGCGCGCTTCGGCATCGCGGAGCATTCCGCCGCCGCGGCGCCGGCGCTCCAGGACGCCGCCGTCGTGCAGGGGGCCGAGATCGTCGTGCCGTTCGATTCATTTGGCCAGTCGGTCACCCTGGATCCGCATCGCTCGTCCGACTACGGCGGATTTTGGGTGATGTATCCGAACGTCTGGGCCGGTCTGCTTGGCTACGATGAGAATGGGCGCGTGGTTCGCGATCTGGCCTCGGATGCCGTCGTCAGCCAGGATGGATTGACCTACACGTTCACCATTCGCGACGACGCCGCCTACACATCCGGCAATCCGGTGGTTGCTGCCGATTTCGTCGCGAGTTGGACGCGGGCGCTGGATCCCGCCAACATCTCGCCGATGGCCAGTTTCATGCAGCACGTCGTCGGGTTCGCCGACTACACCGGCGGCGACACGAGCGCCGCGCTTGGGTTCGCCGCGCCGGACGACCGCACCGTGGTCGTCACGCTCAGCGAGGCGGTGAATTTTTTCCCGTCGTATATGGCGTCGTTTGTGTGGGCGGTGGTCGATCCAGCGATTTTGGAGGCTGCTGGCGATCAGAACTTCGTGCTCAACGGCGCCGGCGCGGGGCCGTGGCAATTCACCGCTTACGAACTCGATGTCCAATTCGAAATGACGCCCAATCCCAACTATTACGGTGGGCCGAATCCGTCGCTGACCAAGATCACCTGGCCAATTTTGTCCGGTCCCGATGCCGCGAGAGAGGCGCTGGATCGCTACCGCAACGACGAGGTGATCTCGGCCGATGTGCCGCTGTCGCTCAAGACCGAGGTGGACGCAGACTCGACGCTGGCCGCCGAACTGATCGTGTTGGACCAGGCGCCTGGCTCCATTCGCTCCCTGGCGATGGATTTTCTGCAACCGCCATTCGACGATGTGCGGGTGCGGCGGGCCTTCGCGCTGGCATTCGACCGCGACCGCTATGCCGAAATCTATGAGAACACTTGGGTCCCGACGAGCGTATTCACGCCGCCGGTGGTGACCGAGATCGCCGGCTACACTCCACCGCCCGGTCTCTCCGGTTCGCTGGATGAAGCCGCGCAGTTGCTGACCGATGCGGGCTACGCCAATCCCGATGACATGCCGGACGTCACCTTCTATCTGCCAGCGGAGGAGTCAGACGCCGAGAGGGACCGCGTCAAGGCCGTGCTAGGAATGCTGGGAGAAAACCTGGGTGTGACGCTGCTGTTCGACGGCAGCAAGACTCAGGCGGAAATCGACCAGATCCGCGCGGATGCCGGCGGCAACCAGTTCGACATCATCTGGTGGCAAAACGTCGCCGACACGCCGCATTTGTTGAGCGAAGTGTTTCGCCCCGATTCTCCCTACATGCAGGGCGTATTCAACTGGTCTCCCGATCTAGAGGCGAGCGGCGACTTCGACCCGGGAACCGACGCGCAAACCTTTGCCGGTCTGATGGATCAGGCGGACGTGGAGCCCGACCCGGACGCTCGGAACGATTTGTACCAGCAAGGCGAAGAACTCGTGCTCAATAATGCAGTCTACATCCCGATCGCCAACTGGACGCCGATGTTCGTCCAGAAGCCGGCCCTGCAGGGGACGCGGCAGGGGTCATGGACCGGGCGGCTGCCGATCCTGTTCGATAGCGCAGTGGTCGTGGTGCAGCAATAGCCAACGACAAACGCACGACGGGGGCGGCCGAGTTTCCGGCCGCCCTCGTTCCCGTTGCGCTCGAACGGGGCGGGTCTAGTGCGCGGCAGGCTGAGGGAGGAACCCAGACCAGCCGTCTCGCATGCCCACTTCACTGACGCCGTAGAAGACGCGCAGATCGCCATCGCCGCGATATACGAGGTTGTAGCGGCGCTCGCCGCCTCGCGGACGGTAGGTGCGCCAAAGTCCAAGATCACCCTGCCAACGCACCTTCTCCTCGTCGACCGGTTGGTCTTCGTATTGGGAGATGGCCGAACGCCAGAGCCGCCGGTCAGTGTCGCGCGTGACATTGTGCACGAGGTGGTGGGATTTCAGATCGCGCAAAGTGTAGTAGACGACGCCATCCTGCTCGTAGGCATGAACGACCTCGACCCCGCTGGTGGGCGCGGCGGGGTCCGGCGCAACCTCCTCCTCAACCACGTCGAGCGCGGCAACAGTGTTCGCCACGGCTTCGACCGGCGACCGCGGCGGAGTCTGGTTCTCACGCCGGTCGCGCTGGCCGGTCTGCCGTCCATTGTGCGAGCGGCCGTTGGGACTGGGCGTCGGCGGGGCGGCCGGTTCCGGTGCAGCGACAGGCTGCGGCCGAACGACGGAGTCGGTCACCATGGCGACGATCTCGTCGCGAGTGGCGGGCGTCGATTCAGTTTCGCCACGCACCAGAATTGCACCGGGAGCGAGAGCGTATGGCTTCTCGGCGCCTTCCTCGATAGTGAGCGCGAGCACGGTCTTGCCATCGCTCTCGACGGTGTCGATCGTGACTGGCAGGGAAGGGGTGATCTGAGCGACGATTTCCGCGCTCAACTCAGCGATCGCCGTTTCCGGTTCGACGATGCCCGGGATGGGGCGCTTCTCGGAGGCGCTGGCCCCAACGAAGATGACCCCACCGCTGCGGTTGGCCAATCCGACGATGTCGCGCAGCACATGATTCATACCGGTGCGCTTGGTGGTGAGACTCTCGTGAAAGACTTGGATCTCGGTGTTGCCCTCGATGCGGGCCGCCTTCACCGGATCGGCAGGAGCGGGCACGTAGGGCCGGGTGCGCTCGAAGTCGTCGCTCTGGAATAATTCCTTGAGGGCAGCGAATGAGGCCGCCGGCAGTAGCGCTTCGGTGGCGCGGTCGCCAATGCCGGGTTGCATTTCGCGCTGCGGGTCGCGTGTCAGACGGTGCGCATCGGATCCCTGGATGACGTGCATGCGTCGCGGGTATTCCGGCTTGCTGCCGTTGAAAAAGCGAGCGGTGGAGCGACGGTGCGGACCGAGCGCGAGATCGGTGGCTTCCAGGGCGTGCAAGTGTTCGTCCTGGGTATAGGCGATCTTGGTTTGGCCGCCGAACCGCAACCCCTGCATGGCCACGCCGTGGGTGGAATTCACGTGCGCTCCGATGACCAGCGCGCCGTGCGCCGCCAGCACTTCGTAGGCACGCAACACATCGCTGGTGGCGCCGACCTCGCCGCTGCCGAACCGCTCTTCGGGGACGCCGAGCAGTAAGAGCAAATGCTCCATGAGCCGCACACTGGTGCCCTCGGGAAAGATGGCGAGGATATGGAACCCGAATGTTGCGGTGAACTCGAACCCCGGCAGCACCAGCATCGAGCCGAGCAGCCTGCGGTAGTCATGGAGTCGCTCCGCTTCGGCCGACTCCAGCCGCTTCAGATATTCGAGCAATTCGAGATCCTCGATCTCGCGCCACATATCGGCGTAGCCGCGCACCGAGTTGTGATCGGTGAAGGCGACGATATCGAGACCCTGCTCCTCGGCGCGCCGCAGCATATCCAGCGCGGTGGCATGTGGATCCTGATAGTCGCACGAGGCGGGGGTGTGGAGGTGGAGATCGACTCGCCGCCAAGCCATGCCGGGCGGGGTTTCCGCTGCCGAGGCGGACGGCGCCACGAGGCGGGGAGGTCCGCCCGTTTCGCGCGCCGTGGTGGGGTTATTCGCCGACGCGGGGGACGCGCTTGCGGCGCTTCCCCGTCGGCTTCGTGAGGGGGATATGGAAGCGCTCCTTTCAAAGTTCGGCGGAATCTGGCCGCCGCCGGCCGGTGGCGCAATCCCCACCAGCTAGGGAAATTCTAGCATACGGGGGACTGATGTTGACAATAAGGCAATTTCTACGTTACCGAGGCGTGCTAGACTCGGCGATGACTCTCGAATGTGGACGCCGCAGGTCGCTGAAGCGATATACGGCCAAACCGGGCGCACCGGTGCGACGTACATCTGAATACGGCGCCGGCGATGTGTCGGTTTTTGCGCGACCGGCGATAGGCTTGGTGAATGCGGCGACCGCGGTCGCGACTGGAGCGAAGGTTCGTGCCGGCGAGGGGGGTTGAGTGCCCACGCTGACGACGCAATTGCTGCTGGACCTCTTGTTGGGGGTCATCATCCTGCTGTTCATTCCGTTCGGCATCCGCCGCGGCGTCGCTAAAGAGGCGATTGTGTCGGCGGGCATCTTCCTGGGTGCGCTGCTGGCGCAAGGGTGGGCGGAGGTCGGCGGCGCTTGGCTTCGGCGGCTGCTGCCCCTGGATGATCCCGTGGCGGCGTTCATCGTGGCCTTGGCCGCGCTGCTGGGCGGGACGTTCGTCATCGGGTATGGCGCCGGCGGCGCACTTGGCAACTTGCGACCCGGCCCGCTAGGACGACTTGCCGGCGGTTTGCTGGCGGCGATGAATGGCGCGCTTTTTCTGGCCTATCTGCTGCGATTCATCGAGACCTATCTTCGCCCCGACGGTTCGCTTGCTGGCGGCATCGTCACCGGCGCCCTGATGCAGCGATTCGATCTGTTGCTGTTGATCGCCTCCGGCGTACTGCTCGTGTTGATCGTCATCGGCTGGATCGTTCACGCCACTCGCGGCGATCGCATGCCGGCGGACGCATTGGCTCCGCCGCGGCAGCGACCGTTGCGCACCGCCGCCAGCGCTGATTCCGGCAAGTACGAACCGGTCGCCTCCCATCGGCGAGCGACTCCAGTTAGTGAAACCGCTCCGTTGCCGGAGCCGGTGATGGTGAGTGACGAGGCATGGCGGCAATCGCCCGCAGCTAATGGCCACGCGGCTGTCGAAGCGGAGTGGTCAATGGGGCCCGGCGAGGCGGCTCCAGCCGGTCGACCGACCGGAACTGCCGCAGCGACGTGGGCAAGTTGGGGATCCGGCGGAACTGGTGAACGCTTTGGCGCCTCCGCCGATCCGGCAGGCGAAGGACGCCGCCGCTGCCCGACCTGTGGCTCCCTGGCCGGAGCCAACGATCAATACTGCCCGCAATGCGGGAAGACCCTGTAATCTACCCGGCGACAACCCATCGGCACATGCCGCCCAGGAGCGTCCGGCGCGGCGCCACAGGAGGATCGGACGTGACCGACACGGTTTCCGAAGCATCGGTCGAGACCGCGCGTCAGGCCGCTCTCGCGGCAATTGACGCGGCTGCCGACAGCTTGGTGCGGCTTTCCAGATTCATCCACAGCCACCCCGAGATCGCCCTGCAGGAGTACGAGTCGAGCGCGGCCTGCGCGGAGTTTCTGGAGGAGCGCGGGTTCGCCGTGGAGCGCGGCGTCGCTGAGCTGCCGACCGCCTTCTCGGCGAGCGTCAGCGTGGGCGAGGGCGAGCCGCACATCGCCTACCTGTCGGAGTACGACGCGCTGCCGAACCTCGGGCATGGCTGTGGTCATAACCTGATCGCCATTGCCGGCATCGGGGCCGGAGTGGGGCTAGCGGCGGCGCTGCGACATCTACCGGGCGGCCGGGTTAGCGTGTTCGGCACACCAGCCGAGGAAGCCGTAGGCGGCAAGATCCTGATGGCCAATGCCGGTATTTTCGAAGGCGTCGACGCAGCGATGGGCGCCCATCCCGGCACCAGCGAAGCCGCCTGTCCGACAGTGGAAGGGAGCGGTCAGGCGCTCGCCTGCGTGCTGATGCGGATCTCTTTCGAGGGCAAGGCGGCCCACGCCGCAGCCGACCCCTACAATGGGGCCAACGCGCTCAATGGCGTAATTCTGACCTTCAATGGCATTGATGCGATGCGTCAGCATGTGAAAGCCGACGCCCGCATCCACGGCATCATCACGCACGGCGGCGACGCTCCCAACGTCGTGCCCCACTACGCGGCGGCCGAGTTCTTCGTGCGCGGCGCCACCGTCGCCTATATGAACGAACTGGTTGAGAAGGTCCGCAAGATCGCCGAGGGTGCGGCGCTGATGACCGGCACGACAGTTGTCATCGAGATGCCGGAAGAACCGAACTTCGACATGATCGTGAACTACCCTATCGCCCGACAACTCAAGCGCCATCTCGGAGCGGTGGGATTGGCGCAACCGGAGGCGCGCGCCGAGCCAGCCTCTGGCTCCACCGATTGGGGCAACGTCAGCTATCTGACGCCCTCAGTGGAAACGTCGTACCCCATTCTCGACCGAATCTGCACGTGGCACTCGCAAGATGTGGTCGACGCCTCGGATTCCGAGCTGGGCTACGCCAACACGCTCAAGGTGGCGAAGGCGATGGCGCTCACCGGCATCGACTTGCTGACCGATTCGAACCTCCTGGATCGGGCCA
>JADLCW010000395.1 GCA_020847015.1 Thermomicrobiales bacterium
AGCCGCTGCCGGACCACCCGCAATGCCCGACGTGCGCGATCTGGTGGCCCATCGCCGAGGAACCGTGCGACCCGGCGGAGTTCTGGGTCACCGACGACTTCGACCCGATCACGGATGGACTGGAGGCGGCGTAGATGGCTGAGCACGATGACCTCCATTCGGTCGGCGTTGTCGTCGATGAGGGGCAGGCGTTCATCCGGCGGCATGAAGACGACCTCGGCGTCAACACCTTTGCGTCGACGGTCGGCGGACTCACCTGGGGCCTCATGCGAGCGATTGCGGAGTGCCCCAACTGCCCTGGCACCTTCCGGACGCCAGTCGGCAAGGCCTATGGATACGAAAGCGCCTTCGACCTCATGACCTGTCCTCAGTGCCGATGCACATGGAAGTACACAGGAGCCACGTCATGACCACCCCACGCATCAACCCCGTGTTCCCGTATGACGACGCTCTGTTGCTCGGCTCGCTGCAACGCGAGCTCAACCACCGGATCGACGCGCTCCGCGCCGGCACTCCGGTCGATCCCGAGAGCATCCCTGATCTGGCCCGCTCGATTGCGTCGGTGGCGGCGCGGGTTGCCCTGGCGCTCACCGTTGCGGCGGAGACGCCGATGGATCGGGCGGCGTGATGACGATCGACCTGGACGCACTGGCGAACGACCTCGAATCCGTTGGCTGGCCGACGAAACCGTCCAGCGTACCTGGCCTGATCTTCGCCTCTCACAACTACGGAGCCGGACGGCTCGTCGAATTCACGGTTGATGCGGAAGGCGGCGTCACGCTGATGGGGTACGGCGATAACGGCAGATACGCGGAGCGGGTACTAATCGATGCCGCATTCGACCGTGCCTATCGCATCATCCGAAAGCACCTCACGGCGGCCGGGGGTGACTCGTGATGAGCCAAGGGGAATGGGCCATCGTCATCGTCTCCATCGTCATCGTGCTCTTCGCGCTTGCCACATGGTGGCAGGGAGGCCAGTCATGAGCGATGACCAGACGTTTTCGTACACCATCGACGGCAACCTCATCGTTGGGTTGCTGGTGGCGGCCCCGATCAGCATCGTGCTCTGGATCGGCATCATCGCGGGCGCGGTCTCCGTCTGGCACCGACTGACATGATCCCCATTACCCACCTCTATCTGCGGCCACTCCGCAGACCCACCACGCCTGCCGATAGCGGCAGACCCCAGGACTCCGGCCTGTCTCGCCTCCCCGGCGAGCCGGCCCGTGGAGGGGGGCGGTGTGCTCTCACGGCGGGTTTCTCCTCCCCTGCCGTGATTGAGCCTCCCCGACCGGCCCCTTCCACGGACCGCCTGGCCCTCGTCAATGGGCAGCGGCCACGCTCGGATGGACCGGGCGGCATCGACGGCGTTGTCACGACCATAGGATGTGTTGGTTTCGTTCATAACGCTTTCGTGGAAAGGAAGGTGTCGCTCCAAGGTGATGTAACGGGGTCCATCGGGGCGGGAAGGCGAGCCCGCCCCACCTCCGTGAACGGCGGGCCGGCTCACCAGGCACCGCGCACCGGCCAACCGCTCACGGAGACCACGGTAGCCGCACTCCGGGCGGAGGTAAAGAAATTAATTTCGGAGGGAGGTGAGTCAGACATGGGCAGAAAGCGGCGATTGACGACCGACACGCGACTGCACGCCGAGCACTGCCTGCGCATCGTGCGGGCGGCGCTGAGCGACAAGCGGTCACCCGGCGTCATTGACGAGCATGAGGCGCCGCTGGTGCTGCGGGCGGTGAGCTCGACGCATGACTTCTCGGTCGTCGCCGATGACGCGGGCGCGCTGTCGCAAGCGATCGAACGCGGCGTGGAGACCGATACCTATTTCGAGCACAAGATCGTGGAGTTTCGGACGGCGCTGGACGGCTTGCCGTTGAGCATCGCCTAACGCCCGCTGACGTCCGCCGCTCGTGACAGGGGGCGGACGCCGGGGCACGCACTGAGGACACACAGGGAGTTTAGCAGCATGAACGATGAAACGGAACCCAGGGCCGGGGCAACGCCGGAGCAAAGCGATCAGCCTGAAATGGTGCGCGGCGTTCATGGCGCACTGGTCACCCGCGAAGACTACGACTTCACGACGCGATGCATGGATGCGGCATGGTCCCACATGGTCGAGTTCTATGGGCCAGATGGCATCAAGGAAATTCGGTCTGGGTTGAGCAAAGTCGGAGTGCGGAGATTCACCGCCGCCGTGCTCAATGCGATCAACGCAGACGGCATGGTCATCGCCGCCGCGTCCGACGTCCTCACGCCGGAGCGGAAGGCAGCCATCGGGCGGGCGGAGCGGGCGATTCGCGGAGCGTTGGAGCCGAGTGAGTCGCCGATGCGGACCATGGTCTACCTGACGTCCATCACCGACGACGACCTCGCCACGCTGCGGGAGATGGCGTCATGAGCCCCCCCGTCAATTACCGCTGGGCCGCGCCGACGAATGCCGACCTCGCCGCCACCAACGCGCGGCGCGACCCGCTGTGGCGGCGGATCGCCTGGCCCGCCGTCGTCTCGCACGTCCTGGTCGCCATCGTCGGGATGGCGGCGCTGATCCTCGCGATGGGGGTGCTGCGATGACGTGCCCAACCTGTAACGGACGAGGAAAGGTTTGGCACGACGGCATCACCGCTCAGTTTTTCGAGCGATGTGACCGTTGCAACGGGACAGGCGAGATCGTGCAGAGCCCCGCCACCGCGGCGGTGGCGGGTGCTGCGGTGAGCAAGACGCTTGACCAATACCAGAGTGAGATCGGCGCGTGGGGAGATGCGACGTTCCCCAAGAGCACGGTTGGCACCGTCGCGGTCCACTTTGAAGAGGAAGCGGCGGAATTCATGGACTCGCTTCGATTGGGTGACCACGACGGGGCGCTCGAAGAGGCCGCCGACTGTTTTCTGTTGTTGCTCCACTTCGCCCACAAGTCCGGATTCAGCCTGTTCGACGCGGCCGAATGCAAGATGGCGCTCAACCGCGAACGGACATGGAACACCGAGCCAGAACCCGCCGGTCACTTCAAGCACAAGGAGACAACCCGATGACCCCGCAGACCGAGATCCCCGTGACCCCGCTCCCACTCATCCCCGGCTGGTCGTTGGCCGCCCCGCGGCCGGAGCCGATTCGTGACCTCCGGGTGTGGATGGCCGCCGCGACGGTGCATGTGATCGTGACCTACCGCGAGGCGACGTTGGTCGCCATGACCGATGATCGGCTGGTGGCGTGATGGATAAGAACGTGATCAGCGCCAAGTTGGGGGAGCCATTCCCCCAACAGGCACTCAAATCCCGGCGGGCCGGTGGCGGGAAAGACCTGACCTACGTCGAAGGTCACACTGTTATTCATCGGCTCAATGATGCGACCGGGAATACCTGGAACTTCTCGGTGGACAAGATTGAGCGAACGGAGATCGACCCGACGAACGCCGTCCTCATGGCATACGTCACGCTGGAAATCCCCGGCCTGGGCAAGCGGTCGCATATCGGCGTCCAGTCGGTCAATGCCCGTGGCGGAGAGGACCTCGTAAAAGGTTGCGTCACGGACGCGCTCAAAAAAGCGGCCACGTTGTTCGGCGTGGGGCTCGAACTCTACGGACCGGACTACGAGGCGGGTGAACTGCCTGAGCAGCCCAATCTCCCGCCACGGACCCGCACAACGACGCAGAATGCCATTCCCGCACAGCGGCAGGACTTCGCCGCCCCGGAGAACCGGCACCCGCAGCAGCAGGCGCCGCAATCAGGCCCGCAACCAGCGACGACCCGCCAACTCAAGTTCATCCAGGCGATTGCCCGCGAGCATGGCATCAGCGATGACGAACTCAACGCTGAAGTGGAGCACCTATACGGACGTCATCTCTCGGAACTCGACCGGCGCGATGCGTCCGCCTACATCGAGCGGTTGCAGTCGCGGCGGAACGTGACGGAGCTGGCCTCATGACCACGCAACTCTCCCTGCTCGACACACCCAAGCCGCCCGTGATCGACGAGGAACGGCGCGGCCTCTACGTCGGCATGGTGCGGGCGTTCAAACACCAGCCGGCGGAACAGATCGTCGAGCTCGGCATCGAGGCGTACCGGCATCGCCACGGCGGGGAACCGAGCGTGGTGCTGACGAGTCACGCGGACGCGCTGGCGCTGGAGGGCAAGACCGCCCTCCAGGTCTGCCCCAAGACCTACATCCAGTCAGGTGACTTTTATGTTGGGGTGGACGCCAGATGAATCTCAAACATGCGTCTACGGATTTGCGTGGACCCTCAAAACCCCATCTCAAACCAGCCATCGGCACGGGTCAATGCCTGTGCATGGGGTGCGGCGAGGCATTCAACTCGGTGAGTGCCTTTGACCGGCATCAGCGCATCGGATCGGACGGGCGCACGATCTGTCTGCACCCGCTGGAGATCACCGACCGAAACGGCAACCCGAAGCCAATGGTCCGCAATGCGCGGGGCTGGTGGGTCACATCGTTGCGCGACATGGGGGACCAGCCATGAGCATGAGCCAGCACTACGGGGCCAAGGTGCGAGCCAGCGCCTACCCGACGTTGCGGGAGCGCGAGTCACCCGTCGTCATCCCCGAGGGATCGCCCGAGGTCAAGGCGGCGATTGCCAGGGTGCAGCAACAACTCAAGGCACCACGGCAGACGCCACGCTCCTACACGGTGCGCCGATGAGCACGCCCAAGCGACAGAAGACGATCGTTGCCAGGGTGTCCGTCGATGGCTACGAGATGTTCGCCTCGATGCGCATCGAACGGAAGTGCATCACCTTGCACCCGTCTCCGGCGCTGATCTTCCCCCTCGATGATCGCGACGAGCAACCGGACATCCTCGCGCTTGAGGAACGGCTGATCCGCTTGGGGCAACTGCTGCAATCCCGCTGGTGGGGGACGGCATGAAGGAACTTGCGGGCCACTACCACGATCCGCAGACGGGCGAGCACCTCGGCGTGATCTGGACGGTCTATTCGGGCACGTCCGGGCGACGGGAGTGGCATTGCGAGGACAAGGCCGGGGAGAAACACCCCGGCCCGCTGCCCGACCGGCGGGCGTGCGAAGCGTGGCTTGCCTGGCGGGCACAGACGAGGGGGAGACGGTAAGTGTGGCTGTATCTACCCTCAACGTGCTTAGCCTCTGCGCGGGCGTCGGTGGACTCGACCTCGGAATCAGACTCGCACGCCCCGATGCCCGAACCGTCTGCTACGTCGAATGGAACCACTTCGCCGCCAGCGTCATCGCGGCGCGGGCGCAAGACGGCGGCCTGGATGACGCTCCTGTCTGGGATGACGTTGGCACCTTCGACGGTGAACCGTGGCGCGGTGTCGTGGATTGCGTCGCTGCGGGATTCCCGTGCCAGCCGGTCAGCCTCGCCGGAAAGCGACAGGGCATGGCCGACGAACGATTCATCTGGGGCGACATCGAGCGAATCATCGGGGAAGTGGCGCCAAGGTACGTCTTTCTTGAGAACGTGCCAGGCATCCTTTCTGCCGACGATGGATGGTTCCTCGACCGGGTTTTATTCGGCTTGGTCGCCCTCGGGTTCGATTGCGAATGGGATCTATTCTCCGCGACTGAAACGGGCGCGCCTCACCGACGAGAACGATGGTTCTGTCTCGCAAAACTGGCCGACGCCTGGGGCATGGGACCCAGACGGGACACGATCTCTGCCGGAAGGCACATCAGACACGGGAATGACGCAGGACGGCAAGAAGAAGCAGATTGGGCTGGCGAATGCCGTGCAGGCATGGCCCAGCCCACGGGCGACGGACTCCAAGTCGGGACGCTCGCGTCCCGACTTCGGGGACACGTTGACTCAGGCGGCGACGGCTCATTGGCAGACGCCCCGCGCGATCTACGGCGAGCACAGCGGCATGGTGGACGAATCGCACCTGACGGGCCAGGCGATCGGCTGGGCGACCCCGAGCGCGACCGACTACAAGGGCTCGTCGAAGCCGGGACAGCGGCGCGGGCAACTCAGCGAGGCAATCACGGTCTGGCCGACGCCGACCAGCAACATGATGACGGGCGCCGGCACGAAGGGCAGAGACGGCGGGGAGAACTTGCAGACCGCGGTGTCTACCCACCCGCCCGCAACGACGTTCGTGGATGGGCCGAGCTCATCGCCGCAGACCCGAGTCTTGAACCCGCGGTTTGCCGAGATGCTGATGGGCTGGCCGCCGGGGTGGACGCAT
>JADLCW010000396.1 GCA_020847015.1 Thermomicrobiales bacterium
GGTGTCGTTGGGCGCGCGATCGGCGTGGAAACGGTGATGGGCAGCGTCACCGACTGGCTGTTCAACCGATCCGGCTTGCCGCCAGCGGCGGCGCAGCTTATCCAGACGCCCATCGAACAAGTGCTGGCGAACCAGTCGGGCGGCGTGCTCTCGCTCGGTTTCCTGCTGGCCGGATGGGGGGCCAAGAACGCGGTCGGAGCGATCATGAATGCGCTCAATACGATCTCCGGCGTGCGGGAAGGACGGCCATTCTGGTTGACGACGCTCATTTCGATCCTGTTGACCGTTGGTCTCGGACTCGGCATCGTGCTCGTCGGGGCGCTATTGGTGCTCGGCGGGTCGTTTGGCGACCGGATCGCCGGTCTCATCGGCTGGGGCGAGGCGTGGGCCAATGTCTGGAGCTGGGCGCGGCTGATCCTCGTCCCGGTGCTGCTGGTGTTGGGATTGGCGGTGCTCTACTGGATTGGTCCCGCCGCGGGCGGGCGCATCCGGTGGTTGACGCCGGGAGCCGTCATCGCGGTGGGTTTCTGGGTCGTGGCGACCTTCGCGCTGAGCTACTACTTCCAGTTCGCCGCCCACTACGTGACGGCCTATGGCGTGCTGGGCGCGGTGATGGCCTTCATGTTCTGGTTGTATGTGATGAGCGTCATCCTGCTGCTTGGAGCCAGCATCAACGTGGTGCTGCTGGGATCCGCGGGGTCGTCGGCCAAACCCGGAATTGACGCGGCGCCAGAGGCGCGGAGCCTGACGGCCGAGCGCGCGGCCGCCCTCGGCATCACACCGGCAGGACCGGCCGAGCACGCGCCGCCGAGCCGGCTCCGGCGTGGGCTGGAAGCGATCGGGCTGGCGGCGGCGATCGGGCTGGCGGCGGCGGCATGGGAGCGGCTGCGGCAGCACACCAGGTTCCCTGGCTCGGAGTGACGTCGAGACAATCCAGATCGCGTTGCACGTGAAACCTTTTCCGCAATCCATAGCCTGTTTCCACCCAGGAACCGCCCGCGCATCTGGCCGGCGCGGGGCGATCTGCTATGCTGCCGCCGTTCCGGAGAATCTCCCCCCCGATCTGTGACAGGGCAGCGAAACCCGGCGCGGCGGTTGCGCGTTAGAGCGATGGGAAGGGGAGGATAACCGCCGGAATGGACCTGACGCTGACTTGGACCACAACCACAGTATGGGGTGGCTCTCGTGGGAGTGGGGGCTTGACGGCGGACGACGCGGATCTCGTCGGGCGTGCCCGTGCGGGCGATCAAATCGCGTTCACGCGGCTGTTCGAACAGTATCACGCGCCCATCCTGAACTACCTGCATCGGATGGTGGGCGATCGAGCTGTGGCTGAGGACCTGACGCAAGACACATTCATCAAGGCGTATAACGCGCTGCCGTCGACGCGGCCGGATCTGGCGTTCAAGCCGTGGCTGTACCGGATCGCCACCAATACAGCAATCAGTACGCTGCGGCGCAAAAAAATCGTGCAGTGGATCCCCTTCATGCCCGGTCACGACCATGCCAGCGAAGGATCGATCGAAGGGTCGGTCGGGCAGCGGCACGACATCCAGCAGACGCTGAACAAGATTCCGAACCACTACGCCGCCGCCTTGTTGCTCCGCCACTATCAGGGGCTGTCGCTCGTCGAAACCGCCAGCGTGTTGGGCATTACCGAGAATGCCGCCAAGCTGCGCCTGTTCCGCGCTCGCAAAGCCTTTGCCGAGATCTATCGAAGCGCGGAACGCGGTGATGAAGCGCCGTGGGAGGACGCTCCATGATCTCCCACGATCGTGCCCGCCGCCTCATTTCGGAGCGGCTTGACGACTCCTTGGCGCCGGCGGACATGCGCGCGCTACACGAGCACCTGACCGCCTGCCCCGATTGCCGCCGCTTCGCCGACCAGGCGGCGCTGCTCATGCAGGATCTGCGCGAGCTGCCTCACTTACCAGCGTCGTCGCGCGTGACCCGCGCAGTGCTGGAAGGCATCGAGGCCGAGCCGGGGCCATGGGCCTGGATGCGGCGCGGGTTCGCCGCCGCGTCCTCGCCCGGCATGGCCATTGCCAGCAGTCTGGCGCTGGTCGCAGCGCTCGCCGGCACGATCTACCTCGCGGTTAACCCGGACGACGGACCCGAGCCGAGCGCCACCATCAGCGCGATCGCCATTGCGCCGCAAGAAACAGCGACGCCAACCGCGGTTCCCACCATGATGGCGGCGCCGACGATGATTCCAGAGCCGTCGATGACGCCGGTCGCCACGGTCGCTGCCCGGCCGACCGCGCCAGCGCCGACTGCGGTTCCCACCGCTGCTCCGGCTGCGGCGGAAGCGGAAGCGACCGAACCCCCGGACCTGGCGATGTCCGGTGGGCCGGCGGTGGAGACGCCGCCAGCCGAGGAGCCGCCGGCCGTGTCCGACGCCCCGTCGCTGGCGACGAGCACCCCGGAGCCGGCTGTGCGCCGCGGGAAGGACGATCAGCGGCCGGTTTCGGCGGCCGATACGAGCGTCATCAGCAGTGCCCAAAGCACGGCCGAGCGCGCGGTGCGCCGCGCCACCAAGGCGACGCGCGAGGACAAGGGCGATCCCGGGGTCGGCAACGACCGCAAACAATCCTCCGACCCTACCCCGGATGTGGCGCAGATCGCCCAGATGGTGACGCCGGAAGCGACCCAGCCGGAGACGGTTGCCGCATTTGATGCGTCGCAGTCGCTGGCGGACGCCATTCCGACGCCGGTCGTGGCGGCGCCAGAGCCGTCGATTGTGGACGTGCCCGCATCGGATGCGCCGCAGGATGAGGCGCCGCCAACAGTGGAAGAGGTTCCCGCAACGGAGCCAGCATCGGATGTTCCCGCGGAAAGCGATGACGGCGCGACGGATGAGACGACACCGACGGATAGTCCTGCCGCCCCGCCGATCGTTCCGGTCGAGACGCCCGATCTCGCCGCGGTAGCGCCAGCGGCGGTCGATGTGATGCCGACCGCCATCGTCGTGCCTCCGGATGACCAGGACGGCGCACCGGTCGACCAGGGCGATGTGGCGAGCGATCCCGCGCTGCCCGATGCGCCCGCCCCCGATGCGGCGGCGCTGATCGACCAGACCGGAGCCGCCGGTGAGGGCGATGCGATCGCTCCGGCGGTGCTCGCAGGGGCGAATGAGGCTGCCGGCGCGGGCGCCGGAAATGCCGCAGGGACATCAGCTGCGGCCGGCTCCGACGCCGCGGGCCCCTACTCCGATGTGCCCGTAACCGGAAGCGGTCAGGGGTTGGTGCAGCGCCGCTATGGCGACGGCCGCATCGAATTGCGCGCGATGACGCCGGGCGGCGGGGGTTACGCGATCTGGAGCGGCATGGATGGCGGACTCTTCGGTAGCGGCGTGGCTTCGGCGATCGTGACCTCCGGCGGCGATCGCGTCGCGTACCTGACCGGCGGCGTGCTCTATGTGGCGCCCGTGAGCGACCCGAATGCGGCGGTGGCAGTGCCGATCGGCACGGTGGTCGGCTACGATTGGTCGCCGGCCGGCGATCGGCTGGCGGTGAGCAACGGGTACGGCATCGAAGTATTTGGGCCAAATGGCGAGGGGCCGCTGATTTCGGTGGGCGAACCGGGCGGCATCCCGATCGGACCGATCGATTGGCTGCCGAATGGAATCTCCGTAACGAGTTGGGACGGCAGCGAAACGGTGCTGGTTCCAGTTTGATCCTCCTGGCGCGCCGATGTCGCCGGCGGAAGTCACGCGAATGCACCTGCCGAAGCCAGACGCCAATTTAGAGTAAATTATGTAAATATGACACGCCTTCGCGGATGTGCTCCTGGCCAAGTTGGCGTCTGAGGCGCGCCGCCGACTCGGCTTGCTGCGGCCGCTGCGCTCGCTCCTAGCCCTGGTGGTTGCTGGGCGCGCGTCGGCTCGTGCACGTTTGCAATCCGGCGCAATCGCGCGTCCACCCGGGTGGAGCGCAACCCGGACGCCCATGAGCGTCGGATCGATGGTAGACTCGATTCCGATTCACAGGGATGATGGCGGCATGCAGAATCACATGGCGCTGGCGGATATGCCGGAAGGAA
>JADLCW010000397.1 GCA_020847015.1 Thermomicrobiales bacterium
GCCATGGGCGAACATCAGCGTTTTACCCGGCGTCAAGTTCGGCGCGATGGCCTCCTCATACACCTTCTTCTGAACGTGATCCGGCACCAGCAGCATGACCACATCGGCCGTCTTGGCGGCCTCGGCCGGGGTCAGCACCGTGAGACCACTGGCCTCCGCCTTGGCCCGACTGCGGCTATTTTCAGGTAGCCCGACTACGACATTGACACCAGAGTCCCGCAGGTTCAGGGCATGCGCGTGCCCCTGGCTGCCGTAGCCGATCACCGCGACCGTTGTGCCAAGCAGCGGCTCAAGTGTCGCATCGTCTTCGTAGTAGACCGTCGCGGGCATCCGCTCCTCCTCATGAAACGCACCGACCCGGCGCGGGTCGTGATTTCCGGCGGCGGACCCATCGTCCGCCGTTTCGCCAAACGATCGACGCCGCCGAAATCGGCGGCGTCGCGGTCAATTCGCCATCGCCATCGATTCGCTGGGTACGGTGCGCGGCGCGCGCTCTCGCCCGGTCTCCTTGCTGCTGGCCAGACTCGCGCTGCCGCGCGCCATCGCCACAGCGCCAGTGCGAACCAGTTCCCGAATGCCGAAGCCCTTCAGCATCGTCAGCAACCCGTTGATGCGGTCTTCGGACCCGGTCGCCTCCAACAGCAGCGTGGCCGGGCTGGCGTCGATCACCTTGGCGTCGAACACCTGCGCGATCTGCAAGATCTCGGCCCGGTGCTGCGCCTTGGCGGCAACCTTGATCAGCGCCATCTCATGCGAGATCACGTTCTGATCGGTCAGATCCTGAACCTTGAGCACTTCAATGATCTTGTAGAGCTGCTTGCTGGCCTGCTCGACCTCCTCTTCGCGCGCGACCAAGGCGATGGTCATGCGGGAAACACCCGGCTGCTCGGAGTGACCGACCGCGATGGAGTCGATGTTGAACGAGCGCCGCCGCAGCAAGGAGACGACGCGGTTGAGCACGCCGGGGTGGTCTTCCACCAGCACGACGAGCGTGTGACGCTTTTTCACCCCAACCCTCCTATTCCGAATCGGCGTACTTGGCGTCGAGCAGCATTTCGGAGTTCGACCCGCCCGGCGGGACCATCGGCCACACATTGGCTTCCGGTTCGATCACGAAGTCGATCAGCACCGGTCCCGGCGTGGCGCGCGCTCGATCCACCGCCGCCCGAATGTCGGCGTCGGCGCGAACAGTGATGCCCGTGATGCCGTAGGCCTCGGCCAGTTTTTCCAGATTCGGCCCGCTGATCTCCACTTCAGAATAGTTCTTGTGCAGAAACAGATCCTGCCACTGGCGAACCATGCCGAGGTAGCCGTTGTTGATGACCGCGATCTTGACGTCCAGCTTCTCCTGCACCGCCGTCGCCAGCTCACTGAGCGACATCTGGAATCCGCCGTCGCCGATGATCGCCCACACCTCGGCGTCGGGGCAGCCCATCTTGGCTCCGATCGCCGCCGGCAACCCATAGCCCATGGCCCCCAATCCGCCAGAGGTAGCCCAGCGGTCGGGGTGGTCGAACCCGAAATGCTGGGCCGCCCACATTTGATGCTGTCCGACATCAGTGGTGACGATTGCCTCGCCGCCGCACGCTTCGGCGATGCTGCGCACGATCGTGTACGGCTCGGGGTACTCCGGCCGCCGCTCCAGCGCATCCTCCAGCGCGCGGTTGCGACGGGAGTCGATCCATGCCGTCCATTCCGGGTGGGCGCGCTCCTGGATTTCGGGCAGCAGTGCGCGCAACACCTCGCCCGCATCGCCCACCACCGGCACATCGGTACGGATGTTCTTGCCGATCTCGGCTGGATCGATGTCGATGTGCACCACTTTCGCATTGGGAGCGAAGCCGCTGACGCGTCCGGTCGCGCGGTCGTCGAAGCGCGCCCCGATGTTGACCAGCAGATCGCACTCATCCAGTGCGTCGTTGGCGTGTTTGTGACCGTGCATCCCCATCAATCCAAGACCCAGCGGGTGTGACTCAGGGAATGCGCCCAGTCCAAGCAGGGTGAAGATCACCGGCACGCCCGACTTCTCGACGAAGGCGCGAAACTCTTCGGTGGCTCCGCTCAGCAGGATGCCGTGACCGGCCATGATCAACGGGCGGCGAGCGGCATCGATCGCCTCGGCGGCCAGGCGCACTTGCCGCATGTTGGGTTGCGAGGTCGGCTGATAACCCCGACGGTTCACCTCGCCTGGATCGACGTAGGGAGCCTTCTGGGTGAAGATCGACTTGGGGATATCCACCAGCACCGGGCCGGGCCGGCCGGTGGTCGCCAGGTAGAACGCCTCCTTGATCGTCGGCGCGAGATCTTCCACCCGCTGGACCAGGTAGTTGTGCTTGGTGACGGGGAGCGTGATGCCGGTGATGTCGACTTCCTGGAAGGCGTCGCGGCCAATCAGCGGCTGCACCACTTGCCCGGTGATGGCGACCATTGGCACTGAGTCGAGCATGGCATTCGCTAGACCAGTGACCAAGTTGGTAGCCCCGGGGCCGGAGGTGACCATGCACACGCCGGGCTTGCCGGTGACGCGGGCGTACCCTTCGGCGGCCATCGCCGCCCACTGCTCGAAGCGAACCAGCACGTGGCGGAAACCGGCGCGCGGCAGCGCATCGTAGAGGGGAATCACGGCCCCGCCGGGGTAACCGAACACCGTGTCCACGCCGGCAGCTTCCAGGGCGCGGCAGGTGATCTCGGCTCCGGTGAGCATGGGCCGGCTCGCATCGCTCCCGCGACCGTGCCCGTTCGCCGACGCGACTGCCGCGGGCGGGCCAAACTTCTCGGTCACGCTCATCGGTCTCTCCTTCCCTGGCGGCCCCTGGCGCAGGGATCCGCCCTAGCTCGCTGGTTGCCGATCGCGGCCCGAATCACTCGCCAACACGTAAAAAAACCTCCCGTAGCTTCGGGAGGCCGCCCTCGGAACATCGTATCGCTTGTCGCAAAAAGGGTTGTGAAACCCGGCCTCCCTAACGCATCGCGCTCCCAATCGGGAGCTCGATAAGTACGAGCCCGAGGCTAATGTTGATGAACTGGCGGACGTCCTGGTTCATGAGCCTCGTGTGTCCCGATTGCACCCCGGAGGCCGAAGAACTGCTTCGGTCGTTTCCAGTCTAGGGGCGCCTGCTTCTGAGTGTCAACCCCGAATGTTCGCGATCCTGCGATATCGCGCTCCGCTTCAGCGCCGCCGCCGGTCCAGCAGCACCGCGAAGGTGATGATCAAGCCTTTGACGACGTACTGCCACAGCGGATCGATATTCATCAAACTCAGTCCGTTATTGGCGCTGGCGACGATCGCCACCCCCAGCAGCGATCCGACGACCGTGCCATACCCGCCGTTGAGACCCGTGCCGCCGATGACCACCGCTGCGATGGCGTCCAGTTCGTAAAGCGTGCCCTGCTGCGGCACCGCCGCCGCCTGGCGCGAGGTGAGGATGATCGCCGACAACCCGGCCAGCAGCCCGGACAGTGTGTAAATCGTCAGCTTCACGGCGTTGACGTCGATCGCCGATAGCCAGGCTGCTTCTTCGTTGCCGCCGATCGCATACACGTTGCGCCCGAAACGGGTCCGATTCAGCAGGAACACACCGGCGACCGCCACCGTCGCCCAGATGGCGACCGGCGTCGGAATGCCGCCCGGCGCGAACACGTACAGCGCGGCGCCGGCTGCCAGCAGGATGACCGCCACCCGAATCGCCATTGCCGCCGCGCCGGTGTTCGCTCGGGCCCTCCGCCCGCGGCGCACAGCCATGCCGGCCGCCAACGCGCCGCCAACCAGGATGATCCCCACCGAGACGCCCGGCGGGATGGCGCCGGCCGCCAGCGCCGCGAACGCTGGATCGGAGGGAACGATGCTCGCCCCTGCACTCAGCACGAGCGCGACGCCGCGAGCGATGCTCATCATGCCGAGCGTCACGATGAATGGGGCAATATCGAATCTAGCCACGAACACGCCGTTCCAGAGTCCCAGCGCCGCCCCCAGCAGCAAACCCGCCCCAATCGCCGGCCACATCGCCCAGCCGCGATCCACCATCAGCAGCGCAGTCACCACGCCAACGGCGCCTACGATGCCGCCAACCGACAGATCGATGCCGCCACCGATCATGACAACCGTCATGCCGACCGCGATGATGCCGATCATCGTCGCCTGCCGCGACAGGTTGGTCAGGTTGGCCCGACTGGTGAAGGTTCCTTGCGTCATGTAGGCGAAAAACGCCACCAGCAGCAGGAAGGCGATCGCCACCCCGTACGTGCTCAGAAACGGTCCCACGCGCGCCAGCGCGGCGCGTCGTCCAGTTTGCTGCGTCGGCGCCGCCACGATCGCCACGATGCACTACTCCTCGCCAGCGCGGGCGGGTTCCTCCGACGCCAGCGCGATGATCCGATCCTGGGTCGCCTCGCCGCGCGCCAGTTCACCGGCGATACGGCCGCCTCCCATCACGATGATGCGGTCGCCCAACCCCAGCGCCTCGGTCAGATCGGCCGCGGCGACGACGACCGCCATCCCTTGCTCGGCCAGTTCCCGCAACAGCGCATAGATCTCCGCTCGCGCCCCGATGTCGATGCCGCGCGTAGGCTGGTCCAGCAGCAGCACCTCGGGCGAGGTGGCCAGCCACTTGCCGATGGCGATTTTTTGCTGATTGCCGCCGCTGAGCGTGCCGACGATGACGCCGGGATGGGCGGCGCGCACGCGCAGACGGCCAAACAACCGGTCGACGATGCCTGCTTCGCGTCCCTCGTCGATCGCCAGCCAGCGGCTGAGACGGCGCAGCACCGCCAGCGTCAGGTTGTGCGCCGCCGACATGGACAGAATCAGCCCTTCTTCTTTGCGATCCCCCGGCACATAGCCCAAACCGTGCGCCATGGCCTGGCGCGGGTTCGCGATCCGCACCGGGAGCCCATCGATGCGGATCTCTCCTGCCGTCCGACCCGGCAGCCCGCCCCAGATCGCCCGCAACACTTCCGAGCATCCCGCGCCAATCAACCCGGTCAGCACCAGCAGCTCGCCGTGCGCGACATCGAACGACACGTCATCCACCGCCGGTCGCCCCTGACCGGAGTCGCGCACGGTCAGATTCCGCACCGACAGCGCCGTCTCGCCAGCGGCGAGCGAGGCATGGTCGGGGTGCTCCTCGACATCGTGCCCGACCATCAGCGCGACGAGGTCGCGGCGAGTCATCTCGCCGATCGGCCGCGTGGCGATCAGCC
>JADLCW010000398.1 GCA_020847015.1 Thermomicrobiales bacterium
CAGGCGCTCGCCGGCGGCGCGTTCGGCGCGCTGCTGCTCGCCATCGGCGGCAATCTCTACGCTCCGGCGCAACTGCTGCGCGGCGGGCAGGCGACGATCGCGGCGTTTTGGTGGGACAAGCAGATCGGCATCGGTTGGCGGGCCAGCCGCATCGTGTGCGACGGGCCGCGGATCGCCAACGATTGTCGCTTTCCCTCGTCCGAAACCATTAACGAGTTCCCCTTCTTCAGCTTTCTGCTGGGCGATTTGCACCCCCACGTCATGGCGCTGCCGATCGTCATTGCAGCGCTGACGCTCTCGCTGCGCTGGCTCATCGCGCCGGCCGGCGGCGAGCGGCGGGTCGAGCTGGCGCGTGCGGCGGCAACGGGTCTGGTCGTCGGTTCGCTCTACACCCTGAATAGTTGGGATTATCCGACGCTGCTGGCGGCCACGTTGGCAGCGGTCTGGCTGGGCAATCGCGCGGCTCCGCGGCGGGTCGTCGTCAATGGCGTGGCGATCGCCGCCGTCTCGCTGATCGGCTGGCTCCCGTTTTGGGCGCGCTTTGCGCCGCCGACCGGCGGTCATGTGATCTTGCCGGGCTGGGCACATCGCGTCCCGCTGGCGCCGCTGATCGCGCGGGCGCTGGGGATGCACATGGGCGAGCGCACCTCGCTCGGTGAATATCTGACCATCTTTGGCGTGCCGGTGGCGATTGGGTTGACCCTGCTGGTCGTCTGCCTGGCGCAGCGGCGGCGCGTCCGCGGCGGGTTCTCGCTGGATCTGGCGTGGCTGGCGCCGGCCGCCGCCATCGCCGTGCTGGGGATCGGACTCGATGCGCCGGTGCTGGTGCTGGCCGGCTGGGCGGCGCTGGGTGGTTTGCATGCGCTGTCGCGCGCCGGGCGCCCCTCGCCGTTCACGGTCGTCACCGGATTGTTCACGCTGGGCGCGGCCATGTCGGCGACGGTGGAGCTATTTTACATTCGGGATGTCTTCGAGAATCGGATGAACACCTTGTTCAAGGTGTATTATCAGGTTTGGACGCTTTACATGCTGGCGGCGGCGGTTGCCGCGATCTTGCTGTGGCGCGCAATCGATCGCGGCGCGGTCGTCGCGCGGGTCGCCTATGTGGTTGCGGGGGGCGCGGTGGTCGCGGCGGCGCTCGTCTATCCCTTGCTGGCGAGTTGGCAGTGGACCGAGCATTTCACCACCTGGCGCGGGTTGGACGGCATCGCCTACGCCGCCGCGCGCTATCCGGACGAGCGCGCCGCAATCCAATTTCTGCGCGATCGCGCCGCGCTGGGCGATGTGCTGCTGGAAGCCGCCGGTTGCTCCTATCAACCGAATGGCGATCTGCCATTCGATCGCATGTCGGCCTACACCGGCGTGCCCACAGTCATCGGCTGGGGCAACCACGAAGCGCAGTGGCGCGCCGGCGAACCGGATTTGCTGGCCGGCATCGCCATTCGGCAAGCGGATGTGGCGCGCATGTACGGGCAGCCGGACAGCCCGCTCATCGACGACTACGCGGTGACCTGGCTGGTGGTGGGTCGCTACGAGCGCGGCGATTGGCAGGCCATCTGCCCGGTTGCCGGCCCCTACCCGGGGATCGATAGGCCGGGGTTTCCGGGCGCCGACTGGGATTTGGCGTTTCAGCGGGGCGACGTCGCGATCTACCGGCGCGCGAACGCATCGCCCGCGGACGGGTAGTCGGGTCGCTCCGTTTTTCGGGTTGCGCCCGAACGCCCGGGCGCGGCCGACGCGGGACGATGGCGCCCGGGTTGCGCCCTCAGCAGGGAGTGGGTCGCAGACAAGCGATCGATCTTCCCCACGGCTGAGGAGCGAACGATGAGCGAGCGACAACGGGAACGCGAGCGAGAAGCGCGGGCCAACGCATTGAACGATGAAGTCGCCGGTCAAGGCTACGAGGACACCCCCGGCGTCGATGGGCACGGCATCGCGGGCACGGTGCTCGACCCCAACATGGGCGGCCAGCCCGTCACCGTGGCCGATGTCACCCCCGGTGCGACGGAGGAGCCATACCCGGGAACGGCCGATGCAACGAAGCTGCGAGAGCGGCACGCGCGCAATCTGGAAGCCGCGGAGCGGTTCGACGCGCATCAGTCATCCGGCGGCCACCGCGCCGTCGCCGGCACGGCCGATATCGGCGGCGATGTCGAGGCTCCCGCGGAAGAGGGTCCGCGCGACATGCGGGGAACGCCCGCGCCGGGCAGCCACGCCGCGCCGTTTCTCCGGCCGGACGAGCGGACGATCGGCAATCGCCCGATCCGGGACTCGGAGGGGCTGCTCGACATTGGCGGGCAAACCGATCATGACGTCAATATCCCCCTGCCCGAAGATGGCGGCGGAGCGGCGGGGGGCGGCGACGGCGCATGACGGGCGATTCCCGGTTCAAATTGACACCCTTCGCGAACCGTTCCATACTCGGCCGGTCGGGGTGTGGCGCAGTCGGTAGCGCGCGGCGTTTGGGACGCTGAGGTCGGAGGTTCGAGTCCTCTCACCCCGACCCGCTTGCGCTAGCCGTTAATCGCCACGAGGGTTTGCCGCCTGTGAGCCGCGATGCCGACGAGCAGTTCGCGGTTTCGGTGGGCGACCCCGGTCGGCACGCGGTGGCCGATTTTTCCCCCAATTCGCGATCGCTGCTGATTCTGTTCGGCGGCATCGCCGGCGGCGTCAGCATGCCGGTGTTCGAATTTTTCCGGGTGACTGCCGGCTATCCGGTGAAGCGGTTGTTTCTCCGCGATCCGTTGCGGGCGTGGTATCTGCGCGGACTGCCCGGCGTCGGCACGGACGCGGCGGCGCTCGCTGGCGCGCTGCGCGGCACGATCGCCGCGGCCGGAGTCGAGCGGGTGGTGATGGCGGGCGCGTCCGCCGGCGGATTCGCCGCCGTGCTGTTCGGTTCCTGGCTGCGGGTGGATCGAGTGATCGCCTTCTCGCCGCAGAGCTTCGTGGATGCGCCGAACCGCCGCGCGGCCGGCGACGACCGCTGGGCCGAGCAGATCGCGGCGCTGCATGGGGCGCTGGGTCCGGAGCACGCGCTGTACGATCTGCGCGGCCGCCTCGCGGGGAGCGATCCACTGCCGGCGCTCGAGCTGCATGTCGGCGGCGGCGATGCGCTGGATGTGGCGCACGCCCGCCGCCTCGCCGATCTGCCGGGGGCGACGCTTGTGGAATACGACGGCGGGGGACATCGGCTGGTGCGCTGGCTCCGCGATAG
The DNA here is from genome assembly GCA_020847015.1 of Thermomicrobiales bacterium. Taxonomy (GTDB): domain Bacteria; phylum Chloroflexota; class Chloroflexia; order Thermomicrobiales; family UBA6265; genus CADCWF01. The sequence continues at coordinate 3,215 of JADLCW010000398.1, forward strand.
CGGACGGCTGGAACCGATTCTCCTGCATGCGCTGGGGTTGGTGGACGATGGGCGATCCGGAGCCGGAGGCGGCGACCGGGCGGATTGAAGCCGGAGGCCGGCGCGCGGTAGAATCGCGGCACGCGGGGGTAACTCAGTTGGTAGAGTTCCTGCCTTCCAAGCAGGTTGTCGCGGGTTCGAGTCCCGTCCCCCGCTCCCCAAAACGCCCATAACCACGCCGCCATAGCTGGCGGTGCAACTCGCCCCCCATCGCGCTCCCGTGTCCGCCTCAGCGATCCCGACGCCCTGACCCCGGTCGTCCCGGTGGGACGGTCCCGGCCGGCGGGCGCCGGCAGGGCCGATGCGTGCCCCGCTTTCGGTCCCGAGTTTTGGTCCCGCCCGCCAAAATCAGCGCCGGCGAACCCTGCGGGCAGTGGCAAAATTCCGCATGGCCGCGCCAATTCTTTGCGGCTGCGCCGATTGTGCCGATTATCCCAACAGGGGATGCGCGCCGCAGCGAAACTGCGTGACGGGTGGATGGTCCGATTGTACCGATTGTACCGATTATCCCAACAGGGGAGACCGCCCGGGGAGAAACTGCGCGGGGGGTGGCTGCGCCGATTGCGCCGATTATTCCAACAGAGGAGACCGCCGCGAGGTGGGGGTGCATGTGGTGCTCGGTCGCCGTCACCGTTGCGGTCAACCGTCTGGCGTCGGTTGTGTGCCGCAGCCCCCGCTCGGGCAGCCGCTTGGCGGAGGTTTTCTCACCCACCGGCGCCCCGGCTCCGTCGCCCGAACGGCGCATGGCGGCCACCGCCGCGCTCAGGTTCAGAAACAGTTCGTCCTCATCCAGCCAACCCACCGTCGGGTCTGGCGGCAAGCCGCCTGATGGCGGGGGTGCGGGCGATGACGACCCGCACGAGCGGAGCGCAAGCGGCGGGTCGGCTCCGCTCCGGCAGTCGGCGTGGGGCGGGCGGCGCTGGGGCAGATGACCGCCGCCCAGCCCCGCGCGAGCAACGCGGCGGTCTGCACCGTGACGCGCTGGACGCCGCGCCGTCCCACGCCGTGAGCCTGACCCGGCCGATCCGGATGGGGATGACGACCGCCAGCGACCGCTTGCCGCCTGCCGCCTGCTCTCGCCGCCCGGCAGACCGGCCGCGCTACCGGCGCACCGCGCCCCCCCACCTTGGCCGCCTGCTCCGGCCATCCCGAGCGCTTCATCGCGGCGTCCGGGGC
>JADLCW010000399.1 GCA_020847015.1 Thermomicrobiales bacterium
CACGGCATCCCATTCATTGAACCGGTGCAATTTCCCCAACTTCCGCTGTATCTGGAGGAGCGCGGGGCAGTGGTTTTTTTCGGCATGCCGCCGTACATCTATTGGCAGCCCAACCCCGCCGTCGGGCGCATCCCGCCGAATCGAACCGATACTGGCGCCTACCTCGTCAGCGAGGTTTTCGGAACGCGTTCGATGATCTACGTCAAGGACGAGGACGGCCTTTACACTGCCGACCCCAAGAAGGACCCGAATGCGAAGTTCATCCCGCAGATTACGGTCGACGAGATGGAGGCGCTGGACCTGGTCGACGTCGTGGTCGAGCGTAGCGTGCTCGCGCTCATGAAGAACGCCGAGCATCGTCGCTCGATCCAGGTGATCAACGGACTCAAGCCCGGCAATCTGACTCGGGCTCTGAACGGCGAGCCTGTCGGCACCATCATTAGCGCCTGAAGCGGCAAACGAGGGGGAGCAGATGACGGGCGCTTCAGCAGAGCGCGAGGACCAGCGCCACCACGTGCATTCGTTGTTGATGCGCGAGAGCCTGCTCGACAAGCAGGTTATGGCCTCAACTGAGACACCGGTGGTGCGGATGCTGCCGGATTGCCACGTCATCAAAGTGGGCGGCCGCTCGATCCTGGACGGTGGGCGCGCCACCACCTACCCGCTGGTGGGGGCGATTGGCGCGGCTCTGGCGGAGCCCCGACTGATCATCGGCGCCGGAGGCGGAGACCGCAGCAGACATGTTTTTTCGATCGGCATCGACTTGGGGTTGCCGACGGGCGTCCTCGCCCAGCTCGCGATTGCTGACGCGCTCGGGAACGCGCATATGCTGGGCGCTCTACTCGCCCCTTATGGTGTCGTCGCGATTCCGCCCGAGATCTTCGGCCACCTGCTGCCGCTATTCGTACAGGCGGCGCCGGGCGTCGTCTTCAGCGGCGATCCGCCGTTCTCGCTCTGGGAGCACCCTCCCGCGCTCGGCCGCATTCCTCCGCACCGCTCCGACGCCGGCTCCTACCTGCTCGCCGAATGCTTCGGCTGCGCGACGGTAACGCTGATCAAGGATGTTGACGGACTCTACGAGCAGGACCCGAAGACGCATCCGAACGCACGCTTCATCGAGGAGATCACCGTCGCCGAGTTGAAAGAGCGCAATCTGGCAACGCTGCCATTCGACCGCGCCTTGCTCGACCTGCTCAGCCATGCGCGGCTGGTGAAGCAGGTGCAGCTCATTAACGGGCTCGAGCCGGACCGCCTGGCTCGGGCACTGCGCGGCGAGCGAGTAGGGACGATCGTGCGCAAGGACGAATCGTCGTAGGTCATTCAAGTCGGACCAGACTTGGCGAGGACTGCCGCAGACGGATACGAACTACCGCCGAGGCCGGACCCAAAGCGCACGCCGCAGCGTGCTTAATAATTCCGCAAAGGTCCCGCCAGGCAGCATGCGAGACCCCTGAACGGTTGGATTTAGGCCGAAATTCCGCCCGAACTTGACCGTTCCAGTCCGCGCTTCGCGCTGATGGGGCGATCGCTTGGCTTTCTTCGCCGGGCTGGTACCATTAGCAGGCCCCGAACTCCACCATCGCCCCCGGTCGACGCACCAGATCGCCCAATGGCGGAGCAGGATTGTCAGCGTGGAGCCGTTTGCACGCAACGGAACGGAAGGCGCCCGGAGCGGCGCCGAGGCGGAACCGCTGGCGGCCGTTGACGGGCGGGTCGTGCCGATGCGCCGGCAATACCTCCAGATCAAACACCGCTTCCCGGACACCATCTTGTTGTTCCGTCTGGGCGACTTCTATGAAACCTTCGACGACGACGCCCACATTGCCGCCGCCACGCTCGATATCGCGCTCACCTCCCGCGAGATGGGCAAGGGGCTGCGCGTGCCAATGGCCGGCATCCCCCACCACGCCGCCGAAACCCATATCGGCCGCCTCGTCGCCGCCGGTCACAAGGTCGCTATTTGCGATCAGATCGGTGAACCGCAAAAAGGGCGAGCACTGGTCGAGCGGGATGTCACTCGCGTTGTCACCCCTGGCACTGTCACCGACCCGGCGCTGCTCGATGCCCGCCGCAACACCTTTATCACCGCCGCGATCGTGGACGGTTCGCGCGCCGGACTGGCGCACGCTGATGTTTCCACCGGCGAGTTCGCCACCACCGAATTTACCGCCGCCTCGTCCGAGGAGACGCTGCTGGCGCTGGGTCGTGAGCTGCTGCGCCTGGCCCCGGCCGAGATCGTGTTGGCCGGCGTTCGCGCGACCGATCCCGAGCATGGAGCGGACTATCCACCGTGGCTCCCCGCGGATATTAGCCGCAGCATCATCGAACCGTATCGCTGCCGGATCGACCGTGCCGCCGAAACGCTGACCAGCCACTTCGGGGTCGATTCGCTCGATGGGTTCGGCTGCGCTGGCAAACCCTTCGCCATCCGTGCTGCTGGGGCGCTGCTTGCCTATCTGGCTGACACCCAACGCTCCCAGCTCGGCCAAATCGCCGCGCTCCGCACCTACGCCACTGATCGGTTCATGACGCTGGACGCGCAGACCCGGCGGAATCTCGAACTCACCGAAAGCGGTCGCGGTGAGCGCCGCCACAGTCTCATCGCCGTGCTGGATCGCACCGAGACACCCATGGGCGCACGCCTGTTGCGTCGTTGGATCGGTCAACCGCTGCTGGATCTGGGGGAACTGGAGGCGCGGCAGGAAGGTGTCGCGCGCTTCGTTGCGGCGCCGCTGGCGCGGGCCGCGCTGCGCCGTGCGCTGAGCGCTATCGGCGATGTAGAACGGTTGGTCAACCGCGCCGTGACAGGCGTCGCCACCCCGCGCGATCTGGTCACGTTGCGTCAGTCGCTGGCCGCCGTGCCGGGTGCTGCGGAGGCCGCCGATGGCGCTCCAGCTGCCGCCACACTCTCGAGTCTGCTTGACGTCGTGAGCGACGCGCACACCCTGCTGGAACGCGCCCTGCCCGACGACCCGCCCTCGGCCCTAGGCAAGGGAGATGCTATCCGACCTGGCTTCGCCGCCGAGTTGGACGGCCATCAGGCCCGGGCGCGTGAGGCGCGTGAATGGATCGCCGGGTTGGAGCGCAGCGAGCGCGAACGCACTGGCATCCGCTCGCTCAAGGTCGGCTACAACCGGGTTTTCGGCTACTACCTGGAGGTGACCGCGGTCGCGCTGGCGGCGGCCGAGCGCGAGCGGGAAGACGGCGCCGCGCTGCCCGACGACTACCTCCCCAAGCAGACCCTGGTCAACGCCACCCGCTACTTCACGCCAACCCTGAAGGAGTACGAAACGATCGTACTCACCGCCGAGGAGACGTTGGCCGCCATCGAAGCCGATGTCTTCCGCCGGGTGACGACGCAAATTGCGGGCGCGGCGCGCTCGCTGCTGGCTGCGGCCGCCGTGCTGGCCGAACTCGATGTGCTGGCCGCGCTCGCGGAGGTGGCGGCTACGTGCAACTACGTGCGTCCAACACTGGATGAGAGCGGCGTCATCGCTATTTCCGACGGTCGCCATCCAACGCTGGAGGCGCTGCTGGGACCGGGCGAATTCGTACCCAACGACGCCGATCTGGCAACCGATGACGCTCAAATCACCATTCTCACCGGCCCAAATATGGCCGGCAAGAGCAGTTGGCTGCGCCAGACGGCGCTGATCGTGCTGCTCGCCCAGATCGGCTCGTTCGTACCGGCGCGGGAGGCGCGGATCGGATTGGTGGATCGCATCTTCACCCGCATCGGCGCGCAGGACGACATCGCCAGCGGACAATCCACCTTTATGGTCGAGATGCTCGAAACCGCCAACATCCTCCATCACGCTACACGCCGCAGCCTAGTGGTGCTGGACGAGATCGGACGCGGCACCTCGACCTACGACGGGCTGGCTATCGCCCGCGCCATCGTGGAGCATCTGCATAACGCGCCGCGGCTCGGATGTCGCACCTTGTTCGCCACGCACTACCACGAACTCACCGAGCTGGAAGCGCTGTTGCCGCGCGTCTGCTGTCGGACCATGGACGTGCTGGAGGATGGCGACCGGGTCGTCTTCCTGCGGCGCGTCGTTCCCGGGGCGGCCGATCGCTCCTACGGGCTGCACGTGGCGCAACTGGCTGGCATCCCGCGTTCCATCGTTCGCCGGGCCCAGGATCTCCTCGTTGATCTGGAAACAGCCCGCCGTGACGGTCCCCCGAACGTCACGGGCCGCTCCAGCCGCCCCCGCACGCCGGATGCAGAGCCGGCGTTGCAGCTCACCTTGTTCTCTCCGCCCGATCCGGTGCTGGAGGTGCTGAAGGCGCTCGACATCGAGGCGCTCTCACCGCTGGAGGCCATCACCAAATTGTTCGAGCTCCAGCAGATGACCCGTGGCGCCACGTAGGGCGCCGCCGTCAGGCGACTGGTTCACCCTCGGCCGCAGGCGTCTCCTCGGTTGAATCCGGTGCGCCGGTGGAAACATTCGGCGGCGAGGTGATGGTGCTGGATGGCGGCGCCTCAGTAACGACGGCGCCGTCGCTGCCCGGGTTGACTCCAGAGTCGGACGGGTGCTGATTGTCGGAGCCGGCCGCTTCGTCGGTAATCGTGATGCCGTCGGCGTTCATGCCCCCGCTGGCGACGACCAGGCACTCGCACCCCTTGGTCAGTCGCGTACCCTGCGGACATGGTCGGAGACAGGTTCCACCGCAGCAAAACCCCTCGCTGCTGCAATCGGCGTCGCTGCCGCAGCGCACGCATGGATCGCGTTTGGCGTAGGCGCAGATCCCTTCCTCGCAGCGCCCCACAATGCAGGGATCGGCCAGGGTGCAGTCGAGATCGAGACGGCACGACTGCGCGCAGCACTCGCCGTTGCCGCAGCAAACGTAGCCAGGTTCGCAGTCGGCCACGAATTGGGAGCACACGCCGTCGGCGCAGCGCCCGCCGATGCACGCATCGCCATCCTCAGGCCGGCACTCCTTGTCCTGTCGGCAGCGTTCGACGCACACCCCACCGACGCAGGTCTGGCCCTTGGGACAATCATTCGGGCAATTGTCGTCGCGCTCCTGCGCCGCCAGAGACGTCCGGCGGCGTGCCAACAGCGCCGCGATGCCGCCCGCCGCCGCGACACTCAGCACGCCGCGGCGTCCGGTGCGGCGCGCCAAACTGCGCGTCAGGCGGTCAAATTGCCCACCGTCCATATCTTCCCTCCCGGCGCGTCGCGGCAACCGATTCGTGCCGATGGCAGACCGGATTTCGTCGGGCATCGGGACAAATAACGGCACGACGGCGGCGACAATTCATCGTCGATCGCCCACCGCGCCACCCTGCCGTAACTGGCGCCTTGCCAAGACCGTCGTGCTGTGCGAAACGATATCGGCGTCGGGCGACTCTGCGACGTCTATCGTTAAAACGATCACTCGTCGGGCGCGGTTTCGCGCCACGATCGCGACGCTCCAGCAGCGGGAGGTTTGCATGGTGAGGATCGCCTACGGGCAGCACGTCATCAGCAGCGACGGCCATGATGTCGGCACGGTCTCCGGGCTGGTCGCCGATGCCGGCAACAAACGCATCACTCGCCTCGCCTTCGACCAGGGTTTCTTCGGAGATGAGCGCATGGTCGCCATCTCGGCCGTCACTGCCGCCGACGGCGACCGGCTTACGCTCGACGTATCGAAAGAGACAGCCAGCTTGCTCCCCATCTACGACCAAAAGGAGCGTGTCTTCAAGCCGCGCGTTATCGAGCCTCCGATCATCCTGCCGCCCGGCGGGGTCGGCGGTCCGGTGATGTACGAAAGCGCCACTACCGGCACGGGGTGGCCCGGCGGCAATATTATGGACACCGCACCGTTCGATCCACCGCCTGTGGAAGTCGTCAGCAATCTCGAAGATTTCGAGGTGCGACTCGAAAAGGGCACGGATGTCGTCGCCAGCGACGGTCAAAAAGTCGGCACGCTGGATGAGATCGACCTTGGCGACCGGGGGGAGATCGACGGGATTGTGGCGCGGGCGGGTTTCCTGTTCGCCCACGACGTGCGCATTCCGGGTTCCGAGATCGCCGAACTCGACGACAAGCGCGTGCTGCTCGGCGTAAACCGGAACACGGCCGAGCAGCACCGAGTCTAATCCATCTCGCGTTTCTGTTGGCGTCAAAGCAGCAGCGGCGGCCGGTAATTGAAGCCGGCCGCCGTCAAATGCTACGCTCGCCAGGTTGAGCCGTCCGCCGCCCGCGCTGCACGCTGTCGTGCCGGGTCCACCCGGGCGACAACGGTACGTTGGGGCAGTGCAAGGGGACGGCAACATGGATGACGGTCAGCCGATGCGCGTGGCGATAGATCTCGATGGCGTGTTGACGGAGCATCCCCGTCCGCTCGCGCAGGCCGCCTCGGCTCGCTTCGGCGTCGAAATGCCCGAGAGCGCCTTCATCGACTCAGCCGGACTCAACGTTCCGATCGAGGTGCGCGACTGGGTGTACGGTCCGGATGGTCCGGCATCCAAGCTGTGCCCCGATCCCGAAGGCGCCGCCTTCATGCGCGGCCTAATCGAGCGTCTCGGTGTAGACAATGTGAAGATCGTCACCGCGCGTCCGCGGCACTGCGCCGACATGACCGTCGGCTGGCTGCGTCGCCATGATTTCCCGGAATGTGACATCCTCTACGCCGATCTCAAAACCGCCATTGCTCTGCGTCACAACCTGGGCTGCGCAGTTGAAGACAGCCTGCGCCACGCGCGCAACTATGCGGCGGCCGGCGTCAGTTGCTTCCTCGTCAAGAGCAACGAGGAGATAGCGTCGGCCGACGAAATCGGCATCATCCGGGTCAACGATCTTCCGGGCGTGCTGGCGCTCGTCGATCGCCGCGATGGCGCGCGGCGCCGGCGCTCCGCTCTGTCGCCGACCGACGCTCGCAGCGCCGAAGGGCCGCGTCCGCGCATCGTCGTCAGCGACGCCATTCACCCAGCGGCGCGCGCCCACCTCGCTACCGAAGGCGACATCCTCGATGTGGACGGAACGAACCGCGCCGCTTTGCTGGCTGCGGTGGCCGAAGCCGACGCGCTGGTGGTCCGCAGCGAAACGATGGTCGATGCCGAGGTGCTGGCGGCGGCCCCCCACCTGCGGGTGATCGCCCGCGCCGGGGTCGGTGTCGACAATATCGATCTCGACACCGCCACGCGGGCCGGAGTCGTCGTGCTCAATGCCCCTGGGGCCAATGCCGTCTCGGCGGCCGAGCACACCATCGCCCTCCTGCTGGGCGTCACCCGCCAGATCCCGCTGGCCGACGCGTCCACCCGCGCCGGTCGCTGGGCGCGCAAGAAGATGCGCCCAGTCGATCTGAAGGGGCGCACGGTGGGCATCGTCGGGTTGGGTCGAGTCGGGTCGCGCGTGGCAGCACGGCTGCGCGCCTTCGAGATGAAGGTGATCGCCTACGATCCCTACATCGCCACCCAGCGCTTTACCGAGATTGGGGCTGCGCCGGTCGACTACCAGACGTTGCTGGCCAACAGCGATGTGGTCACTTTCCATGTGCCGTCCACACCGGAAACAACGCACATGCTGAACGCCGAGACGATGGCGCTCCTAAAGCCAGGAGCCATTGTCATCAATGCCGCGCGCGGCGAGGTCGTCGATCAGGCGGCGCTGGCCGAGGCGCTGCGTGATGGTCGCATCGCCGGCGCCGGAGTGGACGTCTTTCCCCACGAGCCATGCACGGAAAGCCCCTTGTTCGATCTGCCTAATGTTGTGCTGACGCCTCATATCGGCGGCTCCAGCGCCGAGGCGCTCGCCGCCGTTGGCGAGGTGATCGGCACCAGTACGCTCGGCGCGCTGCGCGGCGAAGTGGCTCCCAATGCTGTCAATCTGCCGCCGGCCTCATTGCAGACCCGGCAGTTGCAACGTCTGACCGGCGCGGCCGCCGCCGCGGGTCGCCTGCTCTCCGTGCTCGCGCCCGAACCGCTGTCGGCGTTCACGGTCACGGTAGATGGGCTGGTGCCGGCCGATGTCGCCGAACACGTGTTGGCCTCCGCGCTGAGCGAGGCGCTCGGTCACTGGACCAACCGTCGCGCAACACCGGTCAACGCCCGTCTCGTCGCGCAGGCGGCTGGGGTGGAGGCTGTCATCCGGCAGGATGACCCCGATCCGGACCGGTTGCCCAGCTTCGAGATCGCCGTGGCTCCCGCTCCGGACGCGCCGCCCGCTCACACGGTCGTCGTCCGCTGGGATCGCACCGAGGCCGCCATCATGGAGGTGGACGGGTTCGGGCTGAAGAGTCCGCTCGCCGGCGACGTGCTGATCACCCACCATCGCGACCAGCCCGGCATGATCGGTCACATCGGCACGATTCTCGGCCGCTTCGATGTCAACATCGCTGGCATGCAAGTCGGCCGCATGCTGCCCCATCGGGGAGGCGAGGCGATGATGGTGCTCAACGTCGATGACGAGATTCCTGAGACGGCGTTGGCCGAGATCGTCGCCATGCCGGGCGTTCACTCCGCCTACGTCGTTTCGCTGCCGCCGGCCGGTTCGGAGGTGGAAGCCGCGGCTGTGGCGATGGCGCTGCGCTCCTGATGCGAATGCAGGGCGGAGGCAGGCGCTATAACGCGCCGCGCCCGTCCCGCGCCAGATCGGCTGCCACTGCGGTCAGACTCTCATCGAGAATCGCGACCAGATCGTCGATCTGCTCGTGCGAGATGGTCAGCGGAGGCGCGTAGAGCAGATGGTCGCCAGCCACGCCGTCGACCGTGCCGCTACCGGGGTACGAAATCAGACCACGCGCCAGCGTTGCCGCCGCAACTCGCTTGGAAACCCGCCAGTCCGGCGGGAAGGGGCGCTTCGTCGCCCGATTCTGGACGAACTCCACACCGCACAATAGGCCCAGCCCGCGCGCGTCGCCCACCATCGGATGACGATCCTGCAATGCGCGCAGGCGACCGAGGAAGTAAGCGCCGACCGCCGCTGCGTTGGCCACCAGATCGCGATCGCGGATGTAGCGCAGCACCGCTGTCCCGACGGCGCACGAGAGCGGATTTCCGGAGGACGTATGGCCGATGACGAACGAATGACCGCGCCGGCTGATCTCGGAAACAAACTCCGGCCGCGCCAGCACTGCGCCGAGCGGCGTGTAGCCGGCGCTGATGCCTTTGGCGCAGGTGATCAGGTCCGGTGTGACGCCCCAATGCTCGATCCCGAAATTGCGCCCGGTGCGGCCGAACCCGGTCATGACTTCGTCGGCGATAAACAACACGCCGTAGCGATCGCAGATCTCGCGGATGCGCGCGAAGTAACCGGGCGTCGCCGGCACGGCTCCCATCGTCGCCCCCACCACCGGTTCGGCGATGAACGCCGCCACGTTTTCCGGCCCCACCTGTCGGATGGTCCGCTCCAGCGCATCAGCGCAACTCAGATCGCACGTCGGGCAAGCATGGTTCGCCCAACACCGATACGGGTTGCAGGGGGGGATATGTTCGGCGTGCGGCAGGATGGCGTCATACGGTCGGCGGCGGCCGGCGTTGCCGCCAAAGGCCAGGGCCGCGATGGTCGCTCCGTGGAACGACTGCCAGCGGCCGATGATGAGCCGGCGAGTTCCCTCCCCGCGTTCACGGTGGTACTGCACGGCCATCTTGACGGCGTTGTCAGCCGCTTCAGACCCGCCGGAAACAAACCACACGTTGCCGAATCCCGGCGGGGCAAACTCCTCGACGATCAATTGCGCGCACGCCTCGACCGCCTCGGTCGTAAAGGCATGGGTCGGCGCGTAGGCGACCCGGCTGGCCTGCTCGGTCATGGCGGCAACAATTTCGGGCACGCCGTGGCCGATCGCCGTTACCGCCGCCGAACCGCCGGAGCCGTCGATGTAGCGATTGCCGTCCGCATCGTAGAGGTAGATGCCTTCTCCCCGCACGATGGTCGGATACACATGCTGAAGATCGCGGTGAATCACCGCGCTGGCCGTCGCATCCATCAAGTCTCGCCTCGTCATCCACGTTGCCGCGCGGCGCGCGCCGCATCATGTCGGCATGGTACAGTCCGGTGGCTCCTGCGGTTGGCTCGCTCTGGTCGGAGCCGCAATGCCGCCTGACGCGCACTCAACGAGCACCCGCCACCACGCCGATCCGGAATATTCTCCGGGAATCGATGCGCGGCGCGGGTGGGCATTGGCGGCCGTAGCTGGTCTCGTCGTCGGTCTGATTTCTCCCCGTGAGTGGGATATCGCCTTGCGTCTGCTCGCCGGGTGGGACACGGCGTTGCTGGTTGCGCTCGCCGCGCCATGGCGCATCATCCTCACGTCGAATGTCAATCGCACGCGGCTGCGTGCTCGCGCTGCCGATCCCGGCAACATCGGCATTCTGGTGGTTGCGGTCGCCACCAGTCTCATGAGTCTGGCGGGGGCGGTGCTGGTGTTGGCGCGGCCAGGCGCGGCGATCGGACCTAGGCTGGCCGCGGTGGAAATCACGTTGGTGATTCTCGCGGTGGTGCTCGGTTGGACGATTATGCAGACCGCGTTTTCGCTCCACTACGCCCGGCTCTACTTCGCGGGCGAGGGGCCGGAAGGCGGCTTGCACTTTCCCGGCGACGAGCCGGATGAACTGGACTTCGCCTACTTCGCCTTCGGGATCGGGGTCGCCTTCCAGACTGCCGACGTCAACGTCGAATCGCGTACGATGCGGCGGATCGTGCTCGTGCAATCGGTGCTCTCGTTCTTTTACAGCAGCGCCGTGCTGGCTCTAATGATCAATATTCTCGCAGGGCGCGTGTAGATCGCCAATGCGAGAGTCTGTCAACGGCCTTGGCGGTAGCGTGTGAATTGCCCGATCTGCCCAGCAGCGATTGCAATTCCAGGGCACGTTCATGTGCTATAATCACCGCGCCAGTTATTATCAATAACTCATACTATTTCCGTAGCACCGCAGGCGTCTCCACACACGATGGCTCGATCGCTCGACGACGCAGATGTCGGAGAAGGGGTTGACCATGGACGGCAGTGGTTTCGATGCGTTCGTACGCCAGTTGACTGGATCTCGTCGTGCCGCGCTGGGCGCAGTCGCCGCCGCGCTCGGCGCGGCGATCGCGAGTCCGCTGGCTTCGCTGGGAGGCGCCGCCAAACCTCGGCGGCACGACAAGTCAGCCGGCAACAAGCATCGGTCCGATGACAAGAACCGTCCGGCAGCCGAGCGCCGCCGCAAGCGGCCGCCGCGCTCCTGCAAAGTCACGACGACCGGCGGTCAAATCATTTCGACCTACACCGCCAATCTGAAAAAACAGAAGCTCTCGCTCGTCGTCCGCACCGCGTCGCCCAAGGATCCGAGCAAAGACGAGGTCTCGACGACGACGGTCAAGGCGGGGCCGGCCCTCTTA
>JADLCW010000400.1 GCA_020847015.1 Thermomicrobiales bacterium
ATGGTCATCGTCGGTGGGTCCTCTCGACCGGGCGGTGGGCGACCGGGTCCGGGTCCGCTTCCCCCGGGGGAAGCGGAACCGGGCCATCAGGACGCGGCCCCGGTTACTTCTTGAACAACTCGTCCAGTCGAGCCTTCATCTTGCCGGCATCGGAGATCGCGGAAACCGTGATCTTGCTGTCCACGATGTCCTGCTGCGCCTTCGCCACGTCGTCCTTGACGTCCTGAGCGATTTCTTCCGGCAGATCGAGCAGGCGAACACCACCGTTCTTGACGTCCATGGTGTACACCTTGCCGAAGGTCCCCGCTTCCAGATCCTGCACCATCTCCTTGTAGATGCCCTGGTAGTCGAACAGCACCGAGGTGAGCAGCGCATCGCCGTGATCGGCGCGCTTGTCGCCGATGACGTCAATGAACCACACCTTGTTGGCGCCTTCGCTCTTGTTGTGCTCCTCGACCGCCTGCAGCATGCCGAAGGACGCGCCGTCGCCCATGCCGAAGATGACGTCGGCGCCGGCCGCGATCTGCTGCTCGGTCACCCGCTTGGCGCCGGCGGCGTCATCGTAGGCCGCCTCGCCGATCACGCTGTAGAGCAGCTTGGCGTCGGGGTTGGTCGCATGCACGCCCTCGGCGAAACCCACCGTCATGTAGTTCCAGGTCGGCGGTTCGCCAGAGACGACCACGCCCACGGTGCCGGTCTTGCTTTCCTTGGCGGCCAGCACGCCGGCCAGATACGCGACCTCCTGAGCCTGGGTCTCGATGTCGGAGACCAGATTCGGCGCGACCGCCGCCGGGTTCTCGATGACCGCCACCGGCACGCCGGATTCAGCGGCGAACTCCGGGCAGACGGTCTGATAGCCGCTGGCGTGGCAGATGATCAGATTCGCCCCGCCGGCCGCCAGATCCTTGAGCACCGGGGTGATGTCCTCGTAGCCGGCGTTCTCGGCCACGACGCCTTCGATGCCCAGCTCCTTGGCCACCGCGTCGAGGGCGTCGGCCCCCTGCTGATCCCACCCCTGGTTGGTGCGGCTGCCGGGGGTCACCAGCGCAATCTGCTTCACTTCGACGCCGCCCGCCGCCGGGCTGGCGTCCTGGGCCACGGTCGGCAGAATCGCCGCCGCCTGCATCGTCACCGCCAGCGCCGCCGCGGCAATTCCGAACCCCATCTGTTTGATCTTCACAAGGACGCTCCTCTCGCGCGCGAACGATGTGAGACCTCCATCGTCGGCCTCGCTGCCGACGCATTGTGTCAGTTCACCTCCATCTTCTCCGCGGTCGCCGCTAGCGGCGGCCCCGGGCGTACGGCACACCCAGCGCCGAAGGCAGCGCCGTGCGACCAGCAAGCAACACCATGGCGACCATGATGCCGACGTAGGGCAGCATGGTGATGAATTCGGTTCGAACATCGACCCCGATGATCTGCAGACCGTTGCCCAGCGAACGCAGCATGCCGAAGAGGACGGCGGTGATCAGAATGCGCCACGGATTCCAGCCGCCGACCATGGTGATGGCGAGGGCGATGAACCCCATCCCCACCGTCATCCCGACTTGAAAGATTTTCAGATCGGCCACCGCCAGGAACGCTCCCGCGAATCCGGCCATGCTCCCGCCGATGGCGATCGCCAGATAGCGCGTGCGCGCCACGCTGACCCCGGCCGCATCGGCGGCAAAAGGCGATTCGCCCACGGCCCGCACGTTCAATCCGAAGCGGGTCCGCGCCAGCAGCAGCGCGAACACGGGAACCAGCAGATAGGCGATGTAAAAGAGAAGCTGCCGATCGAAGAGCGCGGGACCGACGATCGGCAGATCGCGCAGCCCGGGGAGGGCGATCGTCAGCGGCGTCACGTTGGCCGACGGGTTCTGGCGGCCGAAAATGTCGCGGTACAAGAACGCGGTGAGACCGCCCGAGAAGATGGTGATCGCCAACCCGACCAGCACCTGGTCGACCTGCAGCGTGATGGTGAGGAACCCGAACACCAATCCCAACAGCAGCCCGGCGGCGATGCCGGCGATGATGCCCGCCACCACCGACCCGGTTTGGTAGGCAGCGAAAAAGCCGAAGAAGGCTCCCGCCAGCATCATCCCCTCGATGCCGAGGTTGAGCAACCCGGAGCGCTCGGAGACCGCTTCGCCCAGCGCCGCCAGCACCAGAGGCACGGCCGCCATCAGCCCGGCAGCCAGCATCGCCGAAATGAATCCGCTCATTTCGCTGCCGCTCACGTCCGCTCTCCCAACCCGACCGCCGCCGGATTGCCCGCCGGTTCGGCGACCGCGAGCGGTTCCCCGGCGGTGGCCGCACTTGGTTCCACCGCCTCCTCGCCCCGGTCTTCCGGCGCGAACCGGCGCTCCAGGTAGACGGCGACCGCGAAGAAGATCAGCATCAGTCCTTCCAGCATATCGACGAAGTAGGTTGGAATGTCGAGCGGGCGGGCCATCATCTCGCCGCCGATGCTGAGAAACGAGAGGAAGTAGGCGAACGGGATGATCCACAAACTGTTCAACCGCGCCAGATACACCAGCGCGAAGGCGGCGAAGCCATAGGCGGGGTTCCAGTTGCCCTGAAACAGCCCCTTCACCCCCAGAATGTCGTTGGCTCCCGCCAGTCCGGCGAATCCGCCGCTCAGCAGCAGCGCCAGCGCCGTAAGCCGCCCTACCGGCAACCCGGCGTGGATCGCCGCGAACCGATTGCGCCCCAGCACGTCCAACTGGTAGCCGAGCACGGTGTAGCGGAAGATCACCGCCACCACCAGCGCGGCCACCACCCCCACCAGCAACCCGATGTGCACCTCTGTTCCAGGGATGAACGGCAGCCGATCCGCTTTGGGAATGAGCGGGGTCTGCGGCGGCACCACGGTCGGGTCCTTGACCGGTCCCTTCACCAGCCACGAGGTCACGTTGAGCGCGACAAAGTTCATCATCAGGGTGGTGATGATCTCGTTCAGCCCCCACCGCACCTTGAGCAGCGCCGGAACCACGGCCCACGCCACGCCGCCCGCAAATCCGGCCGCCGCCGCGATCAGCCACATCAGCGGATCGGGCGCCTTGCCGACCACCGCCGCCGCCCCCACCCCCGACACCAGCGCGCCGAACAGCACCTGACCGTAGATGCCGATGTTCCAGACGCCCGCCCGCAGCGAGAGCAGCAACCCGGCGCTGGCGATCAGCAGCGGGGCCATCCGGATCAGCGTTTCGGTGATGCCGTAGGAGGTGCCCAGCCCGCGGCTGAACAGCAGCGCGTAGGCGGCCAGGGCGTCCTTGCCGCGCATCTCCAGAAAAATGCCGCCGGCGATGAACGCGGCCACGATCGCCAGCAGGGAGCTGACGAGCGGGCGGACGCCTGCGGGCAACCAGGCCAGTCGGTCGCGCCGCGCCATCATGACCGGTCCTCCGTCGTCGCGGCGGCGCGCCCGCCGAGCATCAGACGCCCGATCTCCTCGACGTTCGCCTCGGCGCGCGGGAAGATGCCGACCAACTCGCCGCCATACATCACCCCGATGCGATCCGAAATCTCGAAGATCTCGTCCAGCTCGGAGGAGATGAGCAGCACCGACTTGCCGGCGTCGGCTTGCGCCCGCAGCGTGTGCGCGACGAAGCGCGCCGTTTTCAGATCCAACCCGTGCGTCGGTTTGTTGCACACCAGCACGGTCGGGTTCTGCGCCAGCTCGCGCGCCAGCAGCAGCTTCTGGATGTTGCCGCCGGAGAGCAACCCGATCCGCGCGTCGGGACCGGGTGTTTTCACGTTGAATTCGGCAATGAGCTTGCGCGCGTGCGCCTCGATCGCTCGCCGGTCGATCCAGAAGCCGTTGGAGAAGGGTCGCTGCCCGATCGATTTCAGCACGACATTGTCGGCCACGCTGGAGCTGGGCACGCACCCCTCGTGCAATCGCTCGTCGGTGACATACCCGATGCCGAGCCGCGTCGCCCGCGCGACCCCCTTGTTGGTGATGTCCACGCCCTCGAAGAGCACCTGGCCGGACTGGGCGTGGCGCTGCCCGGCGATGACCTCGCCCAGCTCCTTCTGCCCGTTGCCGTCCACCCCGGCGATGCCGAACACCTCGCCCGCGCGCAGTTCGACCGACAGATCGCGCACGGCCGCGGCGCCGCGATCCCCAAGCGCGGTCACGCCGCGCAGCGTCAGCAGCGGCTGGCCTGGCGCGGCGCGCGCGGCGCGCGCGCTCGTCTCGGCCGGCGCCGCGCCGCCAAACATCAATTCGACGACGCGCTGCTTGGCCGCGGCCCGCTCGGTTCCGGTCAGCTCCGCCGGACCGAGTTCGCCCACCTTGCGTCCGCCGCGCAGCACGGTCACCCGATCGCTGATGGTCAGCGCTTCCTCCAGCTTGTGGGTGATCAGCACCACGGCGACGCCCCGCGCCCGCAACCGGCGCAGAATGTCGAGCAAGCCCTCCACCTCCACCGGCGTGAGCACCGAAGTCGGTTCGTCGAGCAGGAGCACCCGCGTGCCGCGGAACAGCACCTTGACGATCTCGACGCGCTGCCGCTGCCCAATGGAGAGGTGGCGAACCTGGGTCTGCGGCGATGCATGGAGTCCAAAATCACCCAGCATCGCCGCCAGTCGTCGCTCGGCGGCGCCCAGATCGAGCACGAACCCCTGGTCCATCCCCAGCACCACGTTCTCGATGATCGACAGATTCGGCACCAGCGTGAAGTGCTGGTACACCGTGCCGATGCCGTG
>JADLCW010000401.1 GCA_020847015.1 Thermomicrobiales bacterium
CCGTCCACTTCGTCTACATGGCGATTCGGCGTGGGGCGCCGGAGGTCGTGGTGCTGCTGGTGTCGGGGCGCGAAGAGCGCTGGCGGCCGGAAACGGAGCGCTGGCTGCGGCGCCACGATATTGCCTATGACGCGCTCTATCTGCGCCCCACGGGAGATCATCGCCGCGACACGATCGTCAAGCGGGAGATCTACGAGCGCCACATCGCCAGGCGCTACCGCGTTCGAGTGGTGTTCGAAGACCGCGACCAAACCGTGCGCTTGTGGCGCGACGATCTCGGACTGCCCTGTTTCCAGGTCGCGTGGGGGGCTTTTTGAGAAATGTAAATTGTCTTGACATCATGCGGAAACTATGGATGCTCTTTCTAAAGAAAGCAAAGGATTGGCGATTGAGATCAGAAACTCTGCGGTTTCTTCACATATTTTCCACGCACTGGGAGCGACATGACTGAATTATTCTGGCGGAATCGTGAAGATTGCTCTGTGAGTAATGAAATCAACCTCTTCTTGTCGGGCGTGCTCGCCTTCAGACCCGGCCAATTCTTGTCGAATCGTCGCGATCGTGGCCAGTCCACCATAAACCCTGCTAATCAGAGCTATCTCGTCAGTTGACATTCCGGTAGATAGAGACCCAGCCAGGGCCGACCAAGCCGTGTTGGTCCACTCCGGGAGTGGATTGCGAACCTGTTGACAGGCCCAATAGATCCCTCCTCCTCTATCGCCCTGCGCCGGCGCCGGCCTTTTCTCCAGATTGTCTGAATTCCTGAGGCCCCTCCAGTACGTCCGAAATAGAGAAAGATCGCGTTCTATCCCCAATCCAATAACCAACCGGATAGCTTCTCTTTGGTATTTCGCAAGGCGGGACTTCCAGCCTCTTGCTGCGTGCTCGGTCAAGACGAGTAGGCGCAACCCAAGAAACTCGCCTTTATGCCGCGTTCGGGTCGAACACCACCAGCCCGGTCGGGCCTCCGCCGGCCGCGATGCGCCCGACGACCGCCAACTCCGCCATGTCGATCGCCACGACCTCGTTGCGGCCCGGCGCCGTGACGTAAGCCACAGCGCCATCCGGCATGAAGCTGGCGTTGGCCTGCGGTCCGCCCACCTCGATCCGCTGCGCGACTTGCCCGGTTGTCCGGTCGAGCGCAACCACGAACGTCTCCTCCAGATGGGTGATCAATCCGTAGCGGCCGCCTGCCGGATTGAAGGCGGATTGCACCGGACCACGCCCAACCGGTTCGCTGTGCAGCGTCGCCATCGTCTCGGCATCGAGCACGACGTTGGCGCTGGTTCCCGCCGTCAGCACCCACACGACCGATCCGTCCGGCGAGACGCGCAGCATGTAGGGTTTGCTCCCAGCCGGAAACTCGACCGTCTGCACGATCCGCCGCGCCGCCAGATCGACCTTGGAAACGGTGTTCTGGTCGCGCTCCGGGGTAAAACCGAACCGACCGTCCGGCGTGAAATGAATGTCTCACGGGAACTTGCCGGTTTTCACCTCGCCCGCCACCTCGCCGGACGCCAGGTCGAAGATGGCCAGATAGTCGCTCCCGGCTACGTTCACCCACGCTTCGCGCAGGTCGGGTGTCAGCATCAGACTGTGAGCGGGGCCAGATCCGCCGCTCGGCAGCGCCCGGTCGAGCGCGATTTTGCGCGGGTCGATGGCGATGGCGCGCACCACATCTTCGGGAAAATCGTAGGTCCAGATGTGGCGACCATCCCAGAAACGCTGCTCGTTGGACAACCACTGCACGACCGCGCCCAGCGGTTTTGTGGCGATGACCGCGCGGGTCGCCGGATCGAACAAGGTGACATCCTGCGTCTGGACGTTGAAGACATAGCCGATCGGGCCGGTCGGGAGCGGCGTCGCCGCGGCCGGGTTCGCAATCGGGGTCGCTCCCGCCGCGGTATCGGCCGCATTCGCTGGGCGGGCGCCAGTCAATGCCGCGAACGCCAGCGCGCCTGCGCTCCCGATCGCCGTCCGGCGACTGATGCGGCGCCCGGTCCGGTCCGGCGGCGACTTCGGCGCGAGCAGACCGCCCGCGCAGGCATCGGGCGTTCAGTGCGGGCGCGTGGCGGGGTTGGGCAAGGGATTCAATGGCGGCGCCATGACGCCTCTCCGGTGGCGAGCGAGCGGGCGGAGAGCACCGCTCATCCAACGACACCGCACGGGGGGCGCCGTGGAGTGGCGCAGGCGCTAGGTCGTCACTCGCCAGTTCCGCCGAATGCGATGCAACATGTGGGCGATCGATTCCTCAAGGACTGTGGTGACTGGTGGCAAGCTTCGTGCATCACGAGAACGGGACTATTGACCATGCTGACGAACAGGAGGGAACCATGAGTCCGGCCGCGAACACACCGTCGAACGTCACGCAGGAACAACTCATTGCTGGACTTCAGGAAGACATCGCCCGCGAGTACAAAGCGATCATCCAGTACATCATCTTCAGTCAGAAGCTCGATTCGGCAAAATACATGAACATCGCCGACGAGCTGGAGGAGCACGCCCACGAGGAGTTGAACCACGCGATCGCGATCGCGAATCAACTGGATTATTTCGGGCAGTATCCCGTCCACGAGCCGAAGCCGGTCGTCGTCTCCGAGAATAATGAGGAGATGCTGTGGGCCGATCTGCGCGCCGAAGACGAGACCATCCGCAACTACCGGGAGCGCATTCAGCAGGCCGAGGCGCTGGGTGAATACGCGTTGGCCGAGGTGCTGCAGGAGATCGTGCGTCAGGAGCAGGACCACCAGATCGATCTCGCCACGGCGCTGGCAGTCGTGCCGCACGAGAGCCAGCGCAAGGGACTAGGTCCGAAGATCGGCTCCTGATCGTTCGTCCGCGCCGGCGGCAGCCCCCGGCGCGCATGGCGCGGGCGGCCACGACTACTCCCGGTCGGGCCGGGGGCGGGGCGGCCGGCCGCGCCGCCCCCGCCGCTTGGCGCCCTACGGCCATTCGCCAGGTCTTCGCGCGAGCGCCCTCAGCCGCCGCGCAATAGGGCTGTTGTCGGATGCGTGAGCGCATCTAGCTTCCGTTTCATTCCGAGCGACAGCGAAGGATCTCGGTGGCAACCCACATTTCCATCACGAGTGAAGCGTTTGACAGTTCTTCATGGAGTGCCGCGGTTTACGCGGGATTCTTCGTATTCACTCGGGATGGCACGGAGGCGGCGGCAACCGGGCAGCACGGCAAGATCCTCGTGCCGCAGCATCCGCGAGGGCGCGGGCGTTGCGGTGCGCGGGAACCGTGACGGGATCCCCGTGCCGCATCATTCAGGATGGCGCGCCCCGCAGGCGCCGCATGAGGACGCAACCCAGCGCATCACGACGGACGCGGCGCTGGCGCGCTTGCCCGGCCACGTTGCGTCGATCAGGCGTCGGTTGCCGGTTCGACCGGGGCCAGCGGCGTCGCCAGAATGCGGTCGACCCGGTTGCCATCCATGTCGACCACCTCGAAACGCCA
>JADLCW010000402.1 GCA_020847015.1 Thermomicrobiales bacterium
CAGCTCACGCCCGTTTTGCCCAGCCCGCAGTAGCCATTCGGATTCTTGTGCAGGTACTGCTGGTGGTAATCCTCCGCGTAGAAGAATGGGCCTGCCGGCTCGATGTCGGTCGAGATCGGAGGGAAGCCAGCGGCGCGCAGCCGCTCGTCATAGGCAGCTTTCACCGCCACCGCCTCGCGCTGCTGCTCGTCGTTCATGGTGTAGATGGCGGAGCGGTACTGCGTCCCGACGTCATTGCCTTGCCGCATCCCCTGCGTCGGATCGTGCGCTTCAAAAAAGACGCGCAGCAGATCGTCGTAGGAGATCCGATTCGGATCGAATGCGACTTGCACGACCTCCGCGTGGCCGGTTTCGCCCGTGCATACTTCTTCATAGGTCGGGTTCGGGGTGTAGCCGCCGGCGTAGCCGGACGCGGTGGAGATGACCCCTGGCGTTTGCCAGAACACCCGCTCGGCGCCCCAGAAACACCCCATGGCGAACTGGGCGATCTCCGTTCCCGCCGGGAATGGCGGCGTCAACGACGCCTCCAGCACAGCATGACGCCGCGGTACGTCGAAGAGCGGCGCGGCGCGGCCGGGGAGCGCATCCTTCGGCGAGATCGGACCATTCTTGTGGCGGCCAAAGAGTGCGCCAAACATCGCTACAATCCTTTCTGGAGGCGGCCAATCGGATTTATGGCTGGGTCGCCTGTCGCTCGTCTTACGTTCGTCATTATGATGGTTCACCCGCGAGGTGGACGAGTTCCGTCAGGTTCAGCGCACCGTTCGTGCCGCGCTGACTGGCCGCCGACCTTTGCTACACTCGGCCGGCGAACTGACTGACGACGGCAATGAAAGGAGCGCGCAGTGGCGGATTCGTTCCCGCGCACGGGCGACCCCGAGCGCCCCGGGTCCTCCGAGGACATAGTCGCCGAGTTGCGGCAGCGGCTCGCGTTTTATGAAGAATTCGACGAGATCATTCGCGACAACGTCGCCCGCTCCGGTGAACTTCTGCGGCAGGCGTCCCACCGCGAGCGCGACGCCGAGCGCGCCGTAGCCGAAGCCCGTGCCGAGGGCGCCCGGCGCGCGGCCGCCCAGCAGCGGCTGCTCGCCGAATTGGCGACGGAGGTTGCGGGGTTGCGCGGCGTGCTCGACGCGGTTGCCGGTCGCCTTGCCGAGGCAGCCGACCAGCTCGGGGACGAGATCCGCGCACCGTCCCCGCCTCCGTCGCCGTCCCCGCCTACTACCGCAGCGGCTGGCGACGCGCGCACACTGGCCCCTGCGTCGGCCGCACCACCTGTGTCGCCGACAGATCGCGCGGCGGGAGCGCCCGAGATTCAGGAGGCGCCGGCGGCGCGATGGGCGGCGACACTGATCGTCCATGGCGTGGGTGGAGTGGAAGAGGCGCGCCGATTGCAGGCCGCGCTCTACGTCACCCCGGGTGTCGTGGCGGTCGCGGCGCGAGAATTCGCGCAGGGTGTGCTGCGACTGGAACTTTCGGGCGATGGCGCGACTCCAGTCGATCTTGCCGGATGGGCTGTGGGGAATGGACTGCAGGTAGTGGAGATGGGACCGGGGGTGCTGGTGGTCCGGGAGCCGGGAGCGGCCGGGCTTTGATCGCAACCGGATCGTCGCGGGCGACGGCAACCGATGCGGCTGATCGCCGGTGGGTGCGCAGCATCGACGCTGACGCATTGCTGGAGCGGTTCTTCGTGGCCGCCGCCAGCGCCTTCGTCGGCATCCGCATCTATCTCGCCCTGACCGGATATCCCCAAATTGGCGGCAACGGGCTGCATATTGCCCACCTGCTGTGGGGCGGGTTGGCTATGCTGGTCGGGCTGGTGCTGATGCTTGCCTTTCTGGGGCGGGATGTTCGCTGGTGGGCGGCCCTGATCGGCGGTCTTGGCTTTGGCACGTTCATTGATGAATTGGGCAAGCTCATCACCAGCGATGTCAACTATTTCTTCCGCCCGGCAATCTCGCTCATCTACGCGACGTTCGTTCTGCTGTTCGTCGCCTTCCGCCTCATCGTGGGGCGATCGCTGGACACGCAGCGCGCCGCGCTCGCAGAGATGTTCGAGATTCTCGAAACCGGGGCCATTCGCGGACTGCGACCGGAAGAGCGGGAATTGGCGACCAATCTCCTGGCCCGGATCGATCCCGGCGACCCACTGGCGGGCCCGTTGGCAGCGGCGCTGGCGGATTTGGCCACTCTGCCGGAGTCGGCGCCGGGTCTTTTCGGGCGCGTCGAGCAGCGGCTGAAGGCATGGTACGCCCGGGTGCGGCGGTCGCGCGGGTTCCTGCCCGCCATCATTGCCCTGGTTGTCGTGTTTGGGTTTACCGATGCCGCCCAGTTGATCTCGGAAGTCGTGAGCGATCCATCGTATCGGCCAGGCAGTCCGGCTATTGGCTGGACTGACGGGTTGAAGGCGATCGCCGTCGTCACGAGCGGTCTGCTGGTGACGATCGGCGCGGTTCTGCTCGCGCGCTCCCGGCTTCGGGGGTTCAAGTGGATGAAGGCCGGAGTGCTGGTGTCGCTGCTGCTGGGGCAAATGCTCGCGTTTTACACCGAGCAATTGCTGGCCTTGTGGGGATTGGCGTTTTATCTGACCGCGCTGGGCGCGCTCAATTTCGCCATTGGGCGCGAGCGCGATTCGGTCCACGCGCCGGCCGCGTAAGCGACGAATCCCGATCGCCATGCGCCGCCGACTCGCCACAGGCGCGCGCCGGTCGGCAAGCGGCCGGCATCATCGCCGACCGCCTCCCCGCACAAAGACGTTCTAGCCGCGTTTGATCTCGATTTCGACAAACACGAACTCTGTCGCGTTGGCGTTGATGACGTCGTGTTCAATGCCCGCGTCACGCGTGTAGGCTACGCCTGCCGCCAGGTCGGCCGTACGCGGTCCGTCCAGCGTGTCCATCGCCAGGGTGCCGGTGGTCATCGGCACCACGACGTATGGATGGGCGTGCTGGTGCCAGCCGGTGTGGGCGCCGGGCGCGAAGCGCCACTCGGTGACGATGACGCGATCGTCGTCGATCTGCACCGTCGGCACGGCCAGTGGGCGATCGGCATTGACGGGGTCGGACACGATGCGTTCCTCCTCGGGCGAACGGCCCCAAATGTGCGTGACATCGTGCCACAACCGCAGGGCACGCGGGATGCCGCGCCGGATCGGGTGGGCAGTCGCCGCCGCTGCCCCAACGGAGACCATGCCAGACAATGGCCACGCCGGATTGGGGCGCGAACTGTGTGAGAGGACGCCATGGAACATTTCGAGGCATGGGCGGAGACCAACTTCGAGGAGAATCTTGCGGTCCTTATCGACTATCTGCGCGTGCCAACCCTGGCGGGGCAGGGTGTCGGCGTGCCGGAGGGGGCGGAGGCGACCGCAGCACTGTTGGCGGCGGCCGGCGTGGAGCCGCGCCTGATCGATGTGCCGGGTGCGCCACCGGTCGTGTATGGCGAGATCGGCGAGGGACCGCGCACCCTGATGGTCTACGACCATTACGACGTGCAACCGGCCGAACCGCTCGATCTGTGGACCTCCGCGCCCTACGAGCCGACCATCCGCGACGGGCGACTCTACGCTCGAGGGGCTGCCGACAATCGCGGCGAACTTGCAGCCCGAGTGCGCGCACTGGCCGGGTACCGCGCGACGATGGGCGAACCGCCCCTGAAGATCAAATTCGTCTTCGAGGGAGAAGAGGAGATCGGTTCGCCGCATCTGGGGGAGTTCGTCGCCGCCAATCGGGACATGCTGGAGGCCGATGGCTGCCTTTGGGAAGGCGGAGGTTGGGATGATGATGGCAACCCGGAGATGACGCTCGGGCTGAAGGGCATCGCCTACTTCGACCTGCGCGTGCGCTCGGCCGACGCCGATCTCCATTCCAGCCTGGCCGCCATCGTGCCAGACGCCGCCTGGCGGCTTGTCTGGGCGCTGGCCTCGCTCAAGGATGCCGACGAGCGGATCACTATCGAGGGGTTCATGGCGCGGGTCGTCGAACCGGGACCAGAGGATCTGGCGCTGCTGGAGCGGCTGCCGCTGAACGAGGCGAAGATCCGCGAAACGACCGGCATCGCTCGCTTCGTCAACGGGTTGACCGGTCTCGCGCTCAAGCGCAAGCTCTACTTCGAGCCGACTTGCACGATCTGCGGGCTGACCAGCGGTTATGGCGGCCCTGGCGCAAAAACAGTGCTGCCGGCCGAGGCTTCGGCCAAGGTCGACTTCCGGCTCGTGCCGGATCTCGATCCGCCGACGGTGGAGCGGCTGCTGCGCGATCATCTCGACCGCCACGGGTTTGCCGATATCGAAACGCGGCTGATCTCCGGGGTGGCTCCGGCCCGATCTCCGGTCAACGCCGACATCGTTCGGGCTGCGATCGCGACGGCGCGGGCTATTTGGGGAATGGAGCCGGCAGTGTCACCGAACTCGCCGGGCA
>JADLCW010000403.1 GCA_020847015.1 Thermomicrobiales bacterium
CGATCTCGATCTACTGCTCGCGCTCAGCGAGCACATCAGCGTAGCGATCCATCGGGCGCAGTTGTACGACACCGTCCGCAATAGCGAAGAGCGGCTCCGCGCGGCGCTCTCGGCAGCCCAAATGGCCACCTGGGACTGGGATGTGCCCGCCGGACGCATCGTACGCTCGCGAGAGATGCCGTCTCTGTATGGTGGAGATGCGAGCGCGCCCTCCGACGACTTCGATGCGTTCCGCTCCATCATCCATCCCGAGGATCTCGCGGCGATGGACGAGACGGATCGACGCCTGCGCGAGGGCGGCGCCGCGGCCTACGAGGTCGAGTACCGGGTGCGGCTGCCGGATGGTGAAACGCGCTGGCTGCGCGACCAGGGCGATGCCGTTCGCTTCGCGGGCGGCAAACCGGTGCGCGTACTCGGGGTGACGATGGATGTCACCGAGCGCAAGCGCGCCGAATTGGCGCTGGCCGCCGAGCGCGATCTGCTGACCACCCTCATGGATCATCTGCCGCATGCCGTCTATATCAAGGACACAGCGTCGCGCTTCTTGCGGCTGAACCCAGTAGCGGCGCGCCACCTCGGGCTACGCGATGCGAACGAGGCGATCGGCAAGACTGATTTTGATTTCCTGCCCTTCAATCTGGCTCGCCAGTACTTCGCCGATGAGCAACGGGTGATGCGGAGCGGACAGCCGGTGCTGAACCGGTTGGAACCACAGGACGAGGGCGACCCGCCGCGCATCTGGTGGCTCACAAGCACCGTGCCGCTGCATAACACCGAAGGCGACCTCATCGGTCTCATCGGCAGCGGCCACGATGTGTCGGACCGAATTCGGTTGGAGGGCGCGCTGCGTGATGCGCGCGATGCGGCAGAAGCGGCCAGCCGCGCCAAGAGCGATTTCTTGTCCACCATGAGCCACGAATTCCGCACTCCGATGAATGCGATCGTCGGCTACGCGCATCTGCTGCGAGACGCTCTCGACGGCCCGTTGACGCCAGCCCAGCAGGCGGATGTGGACCGCATCATCGAGGCGGCGGACCGGCTGCTGGGCCTGATCGACAACGTGCTGGAACTCGCCCAGCTGGAGTCAGGTCGGATCCACCTGTCGCCACAACAGCTCGATCTGATAGGGGTGCTGCGCGATGTCTGCGCGGACGCCGGCCCGGAGGCGCGCCGCAAAGGAGTCGATCTTGCGCTCGATCTCCCAACCGACCTGCCCCCGACGCCAGCGGATCCCGAGCGACTGCGCCAGA
Organism: Thermomicrobiales bacterium; assembly: GCA_020847015.1. Taxonomy (GTDB): domain Bacteria; phylum Chloroflexota; class Chloroflexia; order Thermomicrobiales; family UBA6265; genus CADCWF01. The sequence goes on from JADLCW010000403.1 coordinate 1,251, forward strand.
TTTTCCACGGGCTGATCGACAACGCAGTCAAGTTTACCGACGCCGGTCGCATCACCGTGCGTGGTCACACCGACGGCGACATGGTGGAGGTCAGCATCGCGGACACCGGCATCGGCATCTCGCCGGAGTTCGTGCCCGTCATGTTCGACCCGTTCCTACAGGCTGAATCCGGTGGATCACGCCGCTTCGGCGGATCCGGATTAGGGTTGGCGATCGCCCACCGGCTGATCGAGCTGCACGGCGGCGCCATCGCCGTCCAGAGCGCTCCCGGCGAGGGCACGGTGATGACGGTGCGTTTGCCCGCCCTCATTTGCCGCGGAGCGCCGAAGTAGCCCGCTCCGGAGCGTCCCGCGCAGCAGGTTCGCCCGCCGATGAATCCGGGCGGCAACAAGCGGCGTAAATGGAGGCAGAGCATGCCGCCCCCTATCGGCATCCTCCTGAATCCCTCCCCAACCCCAAACCCCGCGCAACCCCGGCGAATTGGCCGGGGTTGTGTTTGTGGGCGAATTCGCGGAACGGGAAGCAGGAACTGGCAATTTGCATCGGACGATGCCGCTCTCGCTTGTCGTTCCGCGTCGATCGTAGCCGACAGGCCAGCACGCGGATCGGCCTGCTGCCGCTCGCCGGCATCGCCGACTTCCATTCGCAACTGGGCCTTCTTGCTCTGGAATCGCTTGCGGCGCTGTTGACGGCCAGCAGCTTCTTGACCGACCGGCGTCAAGGAGCTGACGCAGCACCCGAAATCGCAGATGTGATCGGCCGGGCAATCTTCGTCCACGGCGCAGCAAACGCTGGCTTCTTCGCAACAGTCGGGGGTTCGTCGGCTGCAACCGCCGGGCAACTACAGATCCATCGTGAACAGGTCGCGCCGAAAAAGCCCTCGATCAACCACGATCCCGGCGGACGCCATCGTCCGCCCGACGCCTCCCTGAACGCCAGGAGCATCCACCGTATGACTGCTGGCGCCGGCGCGTTTAACACATCTTCCCAGGTGACTCACTGGATGCTGCTCATCATGACGAACACGATTATTGTTGGTGGCCGCTACTGAAAACTCTTCTCCACCGTTGCCTACTCGATAACTTACCGGCATTTTCACCACCAACCCGGATGCGACATCGTCCACCGTCGCATCATCTGATCGGCAGGTGCAGCCACTGGTGCGCATCCAGCGACAGGTCCGTTCGGATCATGCATCGCCGGCAGATGGCGCGCTCAACCCTTTGGAGCCGCGACGCGGCCGTCCGGCCCCAAGTCGCGCAGACAACAAGGAAGAGGATCCTGACCTGCCCAGGGACTCGCTTTCGCAATACCACGACTGCCGGCATATTCGGCCGATCGGTAGCAAATCTTGGCTCTCGCGCCTGTCATGCACTTTTGGGAGCCGCTTCGTCCGCTTGCTGCCTGATGGCGCGCTGTGTGGCTCCAAGTCGAGGCACGACGAGCGGTCGGGCCAAAGGGCATGACGCGGCTTCGTGCAGGTTAAGGTTGAGCTTGCTCTGCTTCTCGCTTGGAAAGGAGCTTTCGTTGGTGCTGCTTCTATAAAGTTCATAACAGGTTTGAGTCTTTCGGGTGACGGGCGCGCACTGCGAATGCCCGGCAACTCAGTCCAATTCACGGTAGCCAATCTCGCGGCGGTGCGATTGGCCGCCGTCGCCAAGCGTGAGTCAGCAGGTCGGCTGAATTGGCGGACATGAGCCGGAGTCCGACTCCGCGCCGCCGCACGAGCCGGCTGGCATCGCCCAAAACTCCCGGACACTATCTGCCACTCCCTGAGTACGCCAAGCCGCAGGAACTGCTGTGGAAGGTCGCCGGACAGCGAGCAGGGCAGCACGCCGCCGACAGCACGATTGAAACAGTTTTCC
>JADLCW010000404.1 GCA_020847015.1 Thermomicrobiales bacterium
AAACCCCGGTCGCCGCCCCGACCGGCGAGCCGCCGGCGGACGGCGCGCCGCCCATCATCTCCCGCCGCGCCTGGGGAGCCGACGAGGCATTGCGCTTCCGCAACGACGAGGAGATCTGGCCGCGGCAGTACCGAGCGGTGGAGCATCTGGTGATCCACCACTCCGACACCACCAACTTCGAGAACCCGCTGCTGGCCATTCGCTCCATCTACTACTACCACGCCGTCACCAAAGGCTGGGGCGACATCGGCTACAACTACCTGGTCGATTTCAACGGCGCGATCTACGAAGGGCGCGCCGGCGGCGAATGGGTCGTCGGCGGCCACGCGCTCGGCTACAACGAAGGCACGGCCGGCATCTGCGCCATGGGGCGCTTCGCCGGCGCGGAACCGACCCCGGAGATGGCGGCGGGATTGGCCGACATCGCCGCTTGGGCCGGGCGCAATCTGGACCCGGCCGCCGCCGCGCCGTTCGCCGACATCGCGCGCCTGCCCACCATCTGCGGGCACCGCGACGTCAACCCCACCTCCTGCCCGGGCGATGCGCTCTTCGGCGATCTCGGCTGGTTGCGCGAAGACGTCCAAACCGTCCTCGCCGCCCGCGCCGCCGCGCCCCCGCCCGATGACGCCGCGCGCTTCGCCGCCGGCGACGCCGTGGCCACCACCGTGGCCGGGGTCGCGCTGCGCGAGGAACCGGGTCGCGCCGCCCCGCTCATCACCACAGTCGCCGCCGGCGAACCGCTGACCATCACCGACGGTCCGCAGTGGGCCGACGGCATGGCGTGGTATCACGCCGCCGGGACCACGCTGTCCGGCTGGATCGCCGCCGATTTTCTCGCCCCGGCCGCGCCGTCCGCCGACGCGCAACAATGGGTCGGCGGCGAGGAGCGCCCCGATGCGGACCCCGCGCCAAACACGACCGCCGCGCTGCCGCCGGGAACCACAGCCGCCGTGACCGGCGGCGATCTGCATCTGCGCGCCGCCCCGGCCGGCGCGGTGCTGGACACCCTGCCCGATGGCGCCTGGGTGATCGTCACCGGGCCGCCGCAGGTGGTCGCCGGGGTGCGCTGGCTCCCCGTGGATGCGGGGCTCGGCCGCCAGGGCTGGGTCAGCGGCGATCGTCTGCGCCCGGTCTGAACGGGCGGCGCGCCGGACGGAGCCGATGCCGACTGTTATGCTGCCCAAGCGCTCAGCCGATGCCCGCAGGAGGACCACCCGATGCCTGACCGTTGCCGTGACGCGGCCGCCGATCCGACCGCCGCTGTCGTCGCGCCGCCCGACGCGGGGTTGAGCCGCCGCCGCCTGATCGGTCGCGCCGCCGCGCTCGGGTTGGCGCTGCCGGCGGCGCAGGCGCTGCGCGCCGCTCCGACCCACGCCGCGCCGCCCGCCCAAACCGACCCCGCCACGCTGACCATCGCGATGAACGGCTCGCCATCCGATCTCGACCCCCAGTCGGCCGACGACTACCGCTCCATCGTCGCCATCCGCGGCGTCTACGAGCAGTTGATCGACCTCGCGGAAGGTTCGACCGAGGAGTACGTCGGCTCCATCGCCGAGGCGTGGACGGCGAATGACGACGCCAGCGTCTGGACCTTCACCCTTCGCGACGGGGTGACCTTTCAGGACGGCTCCCCCTGCGACGCGGAAGCCGTGCGCGCCTCGTTCGAGCGACTGATCACCCTCGGCTACGCGCCCGGCAGCGAGATGGGTCGCTTTCTCAGCGACCCGGCGCAGGTGTCGGCCCCCGACCCGCGTACGGTGGTGTTCGATCTCGGTCGGCCGCAGCCGCTGTTCGAGGCCGGCATCGGCTCCGTCTACGGCGGGCAGATCGTCAACGCCAACGTCGCCCGCGCCCATGAGGAGGACGGCGACTGGGGCAACACCTGGGCGCACACCAACACCGCAGGCATGGGCACTGGCCCCTACCAGATCACCGCCTTCGAACCCGGTCAGCAAGCGGTGTTCGCGCGCAACGAAGCGTATTGGCGCGGCTGGGAAGGCGACCATTTCGACCGCATCGTCATCCGGGTCGTCGAAGAAACCGCCACCCGCCGCCAACTCATCGAGCGCGGCGAGGTCGATATCGTCGACAGCCTGACTCCGGAAGCGTTGCAGGCGCTGGAGCAGAACCCGGAGCTGACCGTCGACAAGCACTACAGCATGACGGTGGACTATTTCATCCTGACTGTCGCCGGTCCGCTGGCCAGCCCGCAAGCCCGCCAGGCGATGTGCTACGCCTTCCCCTACGACGAGGTCGTCGCGGGGGTCTACAAGGGCTATGCGAAACGCGCGGTCGGCGCGGTGGCCGAACTGTGTCGCGGCTTCGACCCCGACACCTTCGTCTACCCGACCGATCTGGACAAGGCGAAAGCCTTGTTCGCGGAAGCCGGGGTGGCGGACGGAACCCGGCTCACCCTCGTTCAGGAAGCCGGCGACGAAAACGTCAAAACCGCCGCCCAGTTGTTCCAGGCCAATCTGGCCCAGATCGGCATCGACCTCAACATCGAAACGGTCGATCTGCAAAGCTTCACCGATCTCATCTTCAGCGACGCGCCGGCCGAGGAGCGCCCCAACGTGCTGCCCTGGTTTTGGTCGCCGGTCTACAACGACGCCTGGGATCACCTGCTGCTCCAAATCTCCTGCGACGCCTGGGGATCGCAGGGAACCAACAGCGGCTACTACTGCAACGAGCGGGTGCAGGAGCTGATGGACCGGGCGAAAGACGAACTCGACCCCACGGCCTACCAGACCGATCTCAGCGAAATTCAGCAGATCATCAGCCGCGACGATCCGCCGGCCATCTACACCGTGCAGCGCGAATGGACGACCGTGCTGCGCCACAATGTCGCGGGGTTCGTCTTCAACCCGCTCTACTTCGGCGCGTACGACTTCTACCGACTGCACCGCACCGCCTAGACGCCGGGGCGGCGGCCGACGCCGCATCGGAACGCCATTCCCAACCCGGGGCGCGGTGGTGGAGGATATCGATTGGACGACGCGATCTTCGCTTCGGCCGGCGCGCTGGCGCACGCCATTCGGAACCGGGAAGTCTCCGCGGTCGAGGTGGTGGAGACGCATCTGCGCCGCATCGCCGCGGTCAACCCCGCGCTCAACGCCGTCGTGCAATTGCGCGCCGCCGGAGCCCTGACCGACGCCCGCCGGGCCGACGCGGCGCTCGCCGGCGGAGCCGACCCGGGGCCGCTGCACGGCGTGCCGATCACCATCAAGGATTCCATCGACACGGCCGATTGCATCACCACCGGCGGCACCACCGGGTGGGCCGCCTTCACCCCGCCGCGCGACGCGACCGTGGTCGCCCGCTTGCGCGCCGCCGGGGCCATCCTGCTCGGCAAAACCAACACCCCGGAATTGACCCTCGCCTTCGAAACCGACAACGCCGTCTACGGCCAGACCCGCAATCCCTACGATCTCGCCCGCAGCCCCGGCGGCAGCAGCGGCGGCGCCGCGGCCATCGTCGCCGCCGGCGGCTCCCCGCTGGATATCGGCAGCGACACCGGCGGCAGCATTCGGTTGCCGGCAGCATGGTGCGGCATCGCCGGGTTGCGCCCCACCTCGGGACGCGTGCCGCGCACCGGTCACCGCCTGCCCCCGGGCGGCTGGGACGACGCGCTGACGGTATTCGGCCCGATGGCTCGCGCCGTCGACGATCTGGCGCTGGTTTTGCCCATCATCGCCGGGCCGGACGGGCGAGACCCGGCGATCGTCCCCCTGCCGCTGGGCGACCCGGCAACGGTGGAGCCGCGTTCCCTGCGCGTCGCGCTGTACACCGACAACGGCATCGCGCCGCCGACGCCGGAGACGGACGCCGCGGTGCGCGCCGCCGCCGCCGCGCTCGCCGACGCCGGCGCCGCCGTCGAGGAGGCGCGACCAGCGGTCATCGCGCAGACCTACGATCTCATCAATGAAGTCTGGGGCGCGGACGGCGCGGCGGGAACGCGCGCTCTGCTGCGGGAAGCGGGCACGACCGCGCCGCACTGGCTGACCGAGCGCGCGATCGCCATCATGCGCCCTTCCGCAGCCGCCGACGCGCCCGCGTTCGCCGACATCATCGCCCGCTGGAGCGCCTTTCGCGCCGCCATGCTGGGCTTCATGGAGCGCTACGACGCGATCGTCTGTCCGGCCCATCCGACCCCGGCGCTGCCCCTCGGCGCCGCGCCGGATGCGGACCCCGCCTTCTCCTACACCATGACCTACAACCTGACCGGCTGGCCGGTCGTGGTGGTGCGCGCCGGAACCTCCCCGCAGGGGCTGCCGATCGGAGCGCAAATCGTCGCCCGACCGTGGCGGGAGGACGTGGCGCTGACCGCCGCGCGAACCATCGAGACGGCGCTCGGCGGCTGGCGACGCCCGCCGCTCTGAGGCGACGAGACGCCAAGGCGTCGGCGACCGCTCCCGCGACAACCCTGTCGGACCCGCGTCGCCCCTGGCGCGGCGATGCGCGGCGACCTGTTCGCCCGGTTCACTCGATGGGCCACGTATCCACCTGCCCGTGGGCGAGATCGATGGCCCGCAGCGCATGATTGTTGGTGTCGGCGACGAACAATCGGTCGCCGAGCATCGCCACCGCCGACGGCTCGTTGAATCGGGCGACGGTCAGCTCGCCATCGACGAGCGCCGGACCGCCGCCGGTCAGCGTCTCCAGACGGCGGGTCGCCGGATCCAGCACCCGGATGGCGTGGTTGTAGGTGTCGGCGATCCAGAGACTGGACGCCGTGCCGGCCGCTTCGGCGGCGATCCCCTGCGGATGCTGCATCAGCGCGGCGTCGCCCACCCCGTCCGTATCGCCCCAGACGAACAACCCGCGCCCGATCAGCCGGCGCACCCGATCCGCTCGCGGATCGACCCGGCGCACCGCGCTCGCTTCCGCGCAGACGACATACAGCGCCTCGCCTAACGGAGCCACCCCGCTCGGCTGCGCGAACGCGGCCGCTTGGAGCGAGCCGTCATGCAGCGCCTCGGCCCCGGTTCCCGCCGCTGGCTCCACCATGCCCGTCGTCGGATCGTAGCGCCACAACTGATGGAGCCCGGCCATGGCGATCCAGACCGCGCCGGCGAACCAGGCGACCCCCCAAGGCGAGGCCAGCGCCACCGAACGCCCCGGTCCCCCGCGCGAATGCCAATCGGCCCGCCCCCCGGTGCCGGCCAGCGTCGTCACCGCGAAGGTGTCCAGATCGACCGCCCGCAGCGCGTGGTTGGCGGTGTCGGCGACCGCCAGCGTGCGCCCGTCCGGCAGCAGCGCCATGCCCCGCGGGGCGCGGAAGCGCGCCGCCCCGCCCGCCCCATCGACGAACCCCGCCGCTCCCGCGCCCACCACCGCC
>JADLCW010000405.1 GCA_020847015.1 Thermomicrobiales bacterium
CGCGTTCGTTTTCCCCTCTCAGCTATAAGACCATAGTGACGAGCATTTTTCCCGCTTCGGGAGGTCCACAATTGGGCGGCGCCGGCGGGACAGTCCCCGGTCAGCGAGTCTCGCGGTCGCCGCTGGCAGGTTCGGGCCGCGCGGGGTGATGACCGCCACCGCATTCCCTATAGATCGGGGGCGTCATCATCATCATGCCGGCAGCGGGCGCGGACGAGGGCAGCCCCGGCAGACCGGGGGCGGCGCATCGCCGCGGCGGCCGTACCTGGTCTCGCCGCGGCTGCACGCGGGGCCAGGCAACTCCGACGTCAGATGGTCCAGCACGTTCAGCGTGGTTTGGATGCCGCGCGCCTATTCGGTGAGCGCGATCTCGCTCGGCCGCCAGGTCTTGTCGAAAAACGCCTGGGTCGGGCTGTAAAGGCGCAGGAGTACGAACCAGCTCTTGCCCGGCACGGTCTGGATCCAATTGCCGCGCGCGACGCCGGTCGGTTGCGCTGGGGCGAACCAGATGGTTGTCGCGCCCTCGGCGTCGGCGACGGCGGCCGGCGAGGGGAAGTCCTGGCTGCCGGCGCGCGGGTAGCGCTGCGGGGTGTCGAGCATCGACCGCGTCTGGGTGTCGTAGACCGTCAGCGACCAGAAGTTGGCTTCCGGGATGTCCGGCGGCAAGGTCACCGCGTAGGTTCTGCCGCCGTCGAAGTAATTCTTGTCCGCGTCGTAGAGCCCGTAGAGGTACTGCGAGCCGGTGCCCGTCAGGCGCATGATCATCGACGGCGTGACGCCGGTGGCGGTGTAGAAGAAGGCCGTGCGCGCATTGAGCGTGCGCGCCCCGGTGGGGGGCAGTGGTTCGATGCCCTGCGCCGTGACCATGGGCGGCGGGGTCTCGAAGGAATAGCCGCCAAGCCACAACGGGTTCATCCACCCGGAGTCGGGATAGACTTCAAAGCCCTCGGCCGGGCGTGGGCGGAAGGCCAGCGTGCGCGCTGAGGCGGCGCCGATGGCCGCGGCGTCGGTCAGGATCCGGCGCATCCGCTCGTCTGGCGCGAAATCCGTGCCCTTGACGATGCCGATGGCGGCCATCTGCCCCATGAGTTCCGGATCGAACGCGGTCGCCGGTTCGGCTTGCACGAGGGCATTGATCTGCTCGAAGTAGGTGAAATCGCTTGCCGGGATGGTGTTGATGACGGCCCCGGTGGCCTCGAAGAACTGCGGCGTCTGCGGAGTGGCGACCGGGGCGAGTGGCACCCTCCCTTCAAGCACCGTGGCGATGCTGGTGCCGAAGCCGCCCGGGACGTAGGGGTAGATCTTGGTCGACGCCTTGATCCGCGCCACGGCCGGGGCGGGATCGCCGGCGTCGATGAACTGGCGGCCGAGCAGGAGGACGCGGGTGGTGCCGGAGCGGCCGACGAAGTAGCCGGCGTCCGGAAGATCGCCGTCGTAGCCGGGCGGCAACAGGAGGAACGCGCCGCCTTGACCCCGGTCGGGGCCGGAGTTGCCGAAGTCGATGATCCAGCGGAACCACATATCGTCGAAGAGCCCCAGGCTCTTCGGCGGGGTCTCGACCACCATCGGACCTTGCGTGAGGTCGACGATCGACATGAAGTAGATGGTGTCGGCGTTGGCGGTCAGGAAGAGAGACGAGGCGTCCATCAATTCCTGGTAGATGGCGACTGCGTTCATCGGGACGCCGCTCGCCGCCAACCCTTCGGCCAGGGCCTGCGTCGAGGCGCCTTGGTAGGCGTTGAGGAAGACCTCTACCCCGTGCATCAGGTCAAGGTAGTCGTAGACCGCGCTTGCGGTTTCCGCGCTGGGGATGCCGTCCGTGAAGGACAACTCGCCCAGGCTGGTCTCCAACCTCGGCGGCGTGGAAATCGAGGCCATGACGTCCGGCGAGATAGCAACTCCGGACGTGGCCATCGGCGTGGCCGGGGCCGGTCGCAGCGGCGCGGACCCGAGCGGCGGAGGCGGCGACGGCGCGTGCGCGGCAGCGATTCCAGGCGCCGCCGCGCTTGCCGTGGCGGCGAGCGCACCCACGGCGGCGAGCTTGCCAAGATCCCGGCGCGTGAGTGGTCCCTGGAATGCCGCGGGAGCGCCGCCTGGCGTGGCGCGGCCGACCGAGTTCGGATGACTGGTCATCTCTGGCTCCTATCCTCCAACGGCAATGGGCATTAATTCCGAACCTCGCCGATGGTTCAGCATCAGTAGCATATCCGAGAGCGTTGCCGGCCGCGGCCGCGAGCGATTCGGAAGCCTGTATCCCCGTGTGAATCCGATTCCGATCGTATCGATCAATCGTCCCGGTTCGTTGTCTCCGATTGATCGGAGATGCCTCCCCGGAACGTGGCGCGGAGCGCGGTGTTGGCGAAGTTGCGGTCCGTGCCGCGCCGCTGGTGGGAAACGCCAGGTGCTTGGCGCGGCTCCTGACCGCGCCCGAGGTCGCGCGCATCGCCTGCTCGCTGGTTCGTTGCCCGCCGCAGCGAGCCCAGGTGCGGCCGCCGCGGCGACGCGCGCCGGGCCGGCCGCACGGCCCGCGCCGCCTGCCGCGCGATGACCCGGCTCCGCGGCGAGGCGTAGTCACGGTACCCTGCCGCGCACGATCCCGACAGACGCGCGTGAGGAGACCACGGTGGCGGACCGGACGGAATGGCGAGTCGAGCGCAGCGAGGCGATGGCGCGCGGCGGCA
>JADLCW010000406.1 GCA_020847015.1 Thermomicrobiales bacterium
CCAGTACCCTTTCTTATCTAAACTTTACACTCAACGAGGATGGAAAACAGAAGAAATATACCGGTCAAAAAAACTACTTGACCGATGTGCTCCGGGGGAAAGCCGTCGACTTTATTGGATCGACGCCTAGGGATACGCCGCTGTTTCTCTATCTGCCGCTCAAGGCCCCGCATTCGCCCGCGACCCCGGCGAAGCGGGATCGTAACGCCTACCGGGGCGTTGCCGTTGAGCGCACCCCGTCGCTCAATGAGGAGGATGTTTCTGACAAGCCAGCCTACATTCGCAACGCGCCGAAGATCGACCTCGGGCTGCTCGACCGAGACGAGCAGCGCCGCCTCGCCAGCCTGCGCTCGGCTTACGCAGCCATCAATGCGGTGCTCCAACAGCTGAGAACCGAAGGCCGCCTGGACAACACCTATATTTTCGTGTTCAGTGACAACGGTTGGATGCGAGGCGAGCACCGGATGCTCACCAAAGGCTTCCCCTATGACAGTTCGGTTCGCATTCCGATGGTCGTGTCCGGACCCGGCATCGCTGCCGGCGAGACCGACCATCGGATCGTCGCCAACGTCGATGTCGCTCCAACGATCGCTGCGCTTGCGAAGATTCCGCTTCCCCGGGCGGACGGCAAAAACCTGCTGAGTGACCTGGATCGCGAATACATGCTCATGGAGTCGTGGGGCGGACCGACGTGGAGCGCCCTGCGCGGGAAGACATGGCTCTATGTCGAGAATGATTCCGACGAGCGCGAGTACTATGATTACGAGACAGACGAATACGAATTGGAAAACCAGTTGGCCAACTGGGGCGATCATACCCCGGCGCTGGACAATGAGACGGCAGCTCGCTTGGAGGCGCGACTGAGCGAAGCCAAGCGGTGCAAGGGGGCCCAGTGCCCGTAGCAAGAGATGACGACTCGGCAAGCCACGGCAGATGCATACCTGGCCGGGAATGAGCCGCCCAAACTCATGAATCCTGACGAGCACCCGGACGGCCGACCCGGGCGCTGCGGCGTCTTCGGGGGCGTTGGGGTGCGGCGGTCGAGCGGCTGCTACCGGCGGCCTTTCACCTGCACGGTTGTCGTGGCGCGCGAGCCTGCCGAGCCGGTCGCGACGATTGTGCTGCGGCCGCGTTTGGTTTTGGCCGGCACGGCGAACCGGAGTGACGCCGCGCCCGCCGCCGACGCGGTCACGGTGCGGACCACCCCCGCCGCCTGCCAGCGCACCGTTGTCTGCTCCCCGGGAGCGAACCCGCGCAGTTCGATCGTGATAGCGCGTTTGGCGCGCGCCCGCTGCGGTCGCGCCGTCAGACTGGCGTGGGCGACGGGCGGCTGCTGTTCCACACCGTACAGGAACACGTTGTTGGCGGCGTTCCAGTGCGTCGCCAGGTACGATCCGGCGCGGGGCGCCGCGTTGTAGTAGTCGTCGGCGCCGCAATCGAAGCGAGTCATGAATTCGTTCGAGCAGCGCTGAATCATCGTCGGGTAGTAGGGCGCGTCCGAATAACACATCACATCGAACGTATCGATGCAGTGGAATCCTCGGCTGGTGTTGGGCGCGCTGTTCTGCACGCTGCCCATGGTGTGCATCAGCTCGTGCGCCACCGCCGTGCGGCTTGCCCAGCAGCCGGCGTCCACCCGCGCGTAGCTCGGTCCCCGGTTGTTGGCGTTGGATGATCCGGGACGATCGTCGCCAACCACGCTGGCGATGCCGCAGTAGCGCGTCGCATCGACGAACATCAGGTATTTGCGGTCGGTGCGATTGTGCCCCTGTTCGGAGATCGCCTGCACGGTGGCCCAGAAATCATTCAGACTCGCCGCCGACACGGCCACTGGCCGGACATCGATGCGACAATCGGGGCCGGTGACGAAGCGCACCTGGCGGTCGCCGCCGGTCGCCCGCGCGCTCTCCAGAAAGATGCGGTCCGCCGCATCAGCCCAGGTCTGGAACGAGGCGAGATAGCGCTCGTAGGCGCTGACTCCCTCCGCCGAGTAGACGTACAGCGTTTGTACGCGCGGTCCGCTGACGCCGTCATCCCGGCAGGCGGCGCGGTTGGCGGAGGATTTCGCGCGGCGCGCTGGCGTGGCGCGTTGGGCGATATCGACACCGGGCGGGGCCGGGTCCGGTCCGTGCGAACAAAGCTTGCCGCCATTGACGCGCTCGGTTTGCCCGCCGGGGCAGGGTTCGGCGGCGCGCCTGGTTCGGTCGCTTTTGGCGACCGCCATCCCATTGCCAACTTGCGGGAGACCCGGCCCCGCGTGCTCGAGCAGCGGCAGCAGCGCCAGCAGGATCCCGGCCAACATCAGCGCCGAGGCTAGCCCATGGCGCCGGAGCGCGGATGGTCGGCGGCGGGTGAATTTGCCGGAGCGTGGGGTCGCGGCTGAGGATCGGGCGGCGTCCGGTTCGCGCATCGTCGTCTGCTCTCCCACCTCAGGAACCGAGGTTGAGCATCGGTTCGGCCCAACCGTCGCGGTCGCCGCTGAACCCGGCGACGCTCGTCTGGGGGAGCGAGGCGACATCACGCAGCCACGCCCGCGCCTGCCCGACTGAGGAACCGGGGGCGGCGGCTTTGTAGCGAGCCAGCGCGCCGGCTACGTGGGGCGCCGCCATGCTGGTGCCGGACATGATGGCGAGCCCGCCCTGCCGGTCGAGCGACGTGATGCAGACCGCTGGCGCGGCGATGGCCACCTTGCGACCGTAGTTGCTGAAGGTGGCCAGTGTGTCGTCGTGCTCGCCGCAGCGGATTGGGCCGAGTCCACC
>JADLCW010000407.1 GCA_020847015.1 Thermomicrobiales bacterium
GATGCCGACGACAAGACCGCCGATGGCCGGCCACCACATCCAGTGGATCGGCAGGCGATGAAAGGCGTCCTCGGCGGCGTAGACCATCTGCGTCAGCAGCGCCGAGGCGGCTCCGGCCAGCACCCCGGCCACGATGCAGGCTCCGAGCGCCAGCGGGCCAATGAACGCCGGGTGCGGCGGGGTCGGGAACAGCGGCCCCATGCCCACCAGGTAGATGCGCACCACGGCCGCCGCGGCGCTGGCCAGCGCCCCCGGAGCCAGCCTGCGCGGTTTCCACTCGAACAACAGCAGTTCGACCGCCAACAGCACTGCCGCCACCGGCGAGGCGAAGGTGGCCGACATGCCGGCGGCCGCCCCGGCGACCAGCAGCGTTTTGCGTTCGGAGCTGGTGAGATTGAAAAACTGGGCGATCAGCGAGCCGAAGGCGCCGCCGGTCATGATGATCGGCCCTTCGGCTCCGAACGGACCGCCCGACCCGATCGAAATCGCCGAGGAGATCGGTTTCAACAACGCGACTCGCGGCTGAATGCGGCTGCCGCCGATCAAAATCGCCTCGATCGCTTCGGGAATGCCGTGGCCCCGGATGCGCTCCGATCCGAAGCGCGCCATCAACCCCACGATCAGCGCGCCGACGACCGGCACGGCGATGACGAAGACGCCGAGCTGGTTGCCGGCCGGCGACACCAGCGCGGTGTCCCAGCGCCCGAAAAAGAACAGGTTGGTGGCTAACCCGATCGCCCGCAGCAGGATCAGCGCCAGCACTGCGCTGACGGCCCCGACGCACACCGCCAACCCCGACAGCGCCACGACGCGCCGGGTCGTGGTGAAATCCCCGAGCGTCGAGGGCACTGGCTCCCGCGCGAACTCGCTCGAGGGCGCTTCCTCCGACATGCTCATGGACTCCTCATTGCACGCGCTGCATTCATTGGGGCGGCGTCCGCGCTGGCCCCGGAGCGACGCGGCGCCTTCCGCCACATTTCTGATTGATATTATATCGTTCCGCGATACTCAACGGTAGGGGCGATCTCGCGCGGGACCGCCTGCGCTGCTCGATCGCATCGTGCGCGCCACCGCCAAACTGCGTGAGATGCCGATGCGGACGCCGGTCAACGACGGTCGTGGCCGACTCGTCCTTCCCTTCCGGACGGACGCGCTCCCGCCCGTTCCTGGCGCTCTGCTCGCCGGGAACAGCGGTATGGTATAGTGTACGTACACGGTGTGGTTCGCCTCGCCGACCCCGCCGGGAGCTACCGCCGCCACGGCGTCCGCCCACTCCCGTATTGCCCCCGCTCTGCCGGCTCCGTTGCCGGCGACCTGACCCCAGACGCCGGAGCGGTTGTTCCGCCCGGTCTGGCGCCAACGCCGAGGGAGAGCGGCATGCGCAACCGCGACGATGCTGATGCTATTGAAGAATCCTTGCCGGAACCGCCGGTGAGTCGACCGCGCGGCGCGGCATGGCGCGCCTTGCAAGCCGATGGCGTCGTCTGGGAAGGGCAGGTTTATCTCCTCGGCGCCGATGTCGATCTCGCCGCGCGGCTAATCGTCACGCACCGCGGCATCGCCTTCGCGCGGGGCGGCGACATCGTGCTGGAGGCGCCGCGGGCGTGGCTGCGCCCGGCGCCGTTCCTGCGCCGCAATGGTTCGGTCGTCATCTCCATCAGCGCGCCCGCCGCGCGCTACGGCGCCCAGCCGGATCTCATCGCGATCCGCATGCGCGACGGTCACCCTGCCGCCGGCCACCTCATCGCCATGCTCGCCGGCAGCGGCGCCCGCCGCATTCCCGCCGATCTGGATGGGTTGGGGGCCGCCATTTTGCCCGCCCTGCCCAGCGCGGGCCGGTCCGGCGACCCATTCATCGACGACGATTGGGCGGCGCGTCCCTCCGTTTTTCATGAGCCGCCGCGTTGGGCGGATGACGCGCCGGTGGATCTCGCACCGGCGGCTTCCGTCCCGTCGTCTTCCGCGCCGCGACCGCTCGCCGCCTCCAGCGAGAGCGAGCTGGAGCCCGTCGTACGCCAGCCGGCGGCGCCGGTCGCCTCCGGACGCCACCGCGACTGGAATCTGCCCTTCGGCGAAACGCTGGCTCCACGCGGGCAGCGGCGTCATCGCTGGAGCTGGGCGCTCCGGCTGACCGGGTTGCTCTTGCTGCTGGCGACGGCGGCCGCCTTCGGGGCGGGTCGACTTCCCGTGTCGCTGGACGCCATCGGACCGAGCATTGGCCGCCCGGCGCCCACCGCGGCGCCTGCGCCGACGACCGGCGCCATTGCTGACGATCCCAACGTCGCGGCCGCGCAGACGGCGGTCGCTCTGGGTGTCGGCGGGCAGGACGGCTCGCTGGCCGCCACGCACCCGATCGTGCTCCATGTTCCGGCCAGTGGCGACGCCGCGCCAAGCGCCCCGACTGCTGCGCCGCCGCCCGCGGTCATCCAGTCGGCCTCCGCCGAGCGCTGGCCAACTCCGCCCGCGCCGCAACCGGCCGCAACCGAACCGGACGCCGCACCAGACGCCGCAGACGAGCAACCCGCAGCTCCGGATGCGGCCGCAACCGAACCAGACGCTGTGGCTCCGGCTGCCGCGCCTGCCGTGGCCGAAACAGCCGCGGTGGAAACCAGCGCGGCGGAAGCAGCCGCGCCGCCGGCAACCGACGCGACCGCCAACACCACGCCGCAGATGGCGCAGCCGCCCGCCGCCGAGGCGCTCGCCTACACCGTACGGTTCGCTCGGGGTGGACCGTCGCTGCCCGCGTTCGGGCTGCCGCCAACCCCGGGTGTCAACTGGATGGCCGTCATCGTCGACGTGCAAAACACGCGCGACGCCGCCGTCGAGGCGCCTGTTTCGCAGTTCCGGCTGAGCGCCGCCGACGGGATCGAAGCGGCGGTGGATCCCAGCAGCGATCTCGCCGCCAGTCTCGCGGGGATCGATTCCCCGTATGGCCCCGACGGCGTCGTCACGCTTGCCCCCGGCGCGGCGCAGCGGCTGGTGCTGTTGTTCCAGATTGACCCGGCCGCTTCCGATCTGATGCTGCTGGCTGGCGATCGGTCGATTCCTCTCGGCGAGGCGCTGGCCTCCGGGGTGGCGCTGGGCGATCTTCCCGCCGAGCCGTCCGCCTCATAGTCGACCTCGGCAGACCTGCATGCGAACGAAGGGGGGCGGACTCGGCGGTCCGCCCCCCTTCGCAGTGACCCAGACGTATCGCGCCGCTACTCGGCGCGGCTGATCCGCACGACGGCGTCGGGTCGCTCCCACAGCTCGGCGCGCAGATCGGTTCCCA
>JADLCW010000408.1 GCA_020847015.1 Thermomicrobiales bacterium
AATTACTTGACGGAAATATCGGCGCCGCCATTCTCGGATATAACGGTGACTTGGACGGACTCTTTGAGGGCACACCCGTCCGCGTGTACGGTACGTTGCTCGATACAGAGACGGTCATCCTCAAAGCGACGGGTGGGCTTGATCTTCAGCCAGTTATCAAAGCAGACCGTATTCAGTTAATACAATAACCTTTCCTGATGGTACGAAGCAGCAGGGAGAACAAATGACTCCAGGTGGTTCTGGCGCCACTTGTCGTACTTGATGCTCTGCGGAATGGACAGGGGCGACCGGATTGACCAAGCCGGCCGCCTTCTGTTCATGCCCGACCCGGGTCCCCATCGGCGAAGCGCTCTTCTTTCCACGCATCGGCGTCGTTGTGGTAGCCGTAGTTCTCCCAGAAGCCAGGGCGGTCCTCCGCGGTCAGTTCCAGCCCGCGCAACCACTTGACGCTTTTCCACGCGTAGAGCCGTGGCAGCACCGCGCGCACCGGAGCCCCGTGCTTTGGCGTCAGCGGCTCCCCATCGAGACCCACCGCCAACAGCACGCCCTCCTCGGCGAAGGTCTCCATGGGGACGTTGGCGGTGTAGCCGCCCTCGGCGTGCATGATGACGAACCGGGCCGCCGGCGACGGCTCGGTCAATCGCAAGAGCTCTCGCCCGGGCGCCCCGTCCCAGCAATTGTCCAGCTTCGACCAGCGGGCCACGCAGTGCAGATCGCCGTCGGCGGTCACGCGCGGCAGGGCCTGAAAGGTCTCCCACGACAGACGCAACTCGCGCCCGACCAACCCCCACACGCGGAACTCCCACGTTTCGGGATCGAACGGGGGCACCTCGCCCTTGTGCAGCGCTGGCCAGCGCTTGGCGGCAATCTGCCCCGGCGGCAGACGGCCGGCATGGTCGTCGATGACGGGTTTGCGCACCTTGCGCGGACGGGCAATCATGAACGCATCCTCCGGAGCGCAATACCTCGCGCCTTGCTGATGCGAGTATACGGAGCCGCCGCAGGCCGACATGGAACGGCGGCGCGACCGCGGCGATTAGCACTCGGGGATAGGGAGTGCTAAAATCTGTTGACGCGCGGCTATCCCGCCCGTTACCCTTTCCAGCCGAGCCGCCCCTGGCAGGGGCGCTCCTGCACGGGGCCGCCGCGCCCCCGATTCACGAGAGACGACGCCCATGCCGCGGGGAACCATGACCGATCAGCGCGATTACTACGAAGTCCTCGGGGTTGAGCGAAGCGCGTCCGCCGAGGACATCCGCCGCGCCTACCGGCAACTCGCCCGCAAGTATCACCCCGACGTCAATCACGACGACGGCTCGGAAGAGCGCTTCAAGGAGATCAACGAAGCCTACGAGGTGCTCGGCGACACCGACCGCCGCGCTGGCTACGACCGCTTCGGTCATGCTGCCTCGGGATTTGGCGGAGCAGGCGGAGCCGATCCGTTCGGCTTCGGCGGAGCCGGATCCCCCTTCGCCGACATCTTCGAGAGCTTTTTCGGAGCAGCCGCCAGCGGCTCCCGCCGCCGCGCCGCGCCACCGCGCGGAGCCGATCTGCAAGTCACCCTCGATGTCTCGTTCGAAGAGGCGGTGTTCGGGGCGGAGAAGTCGGTGGAGCTGACCCGCCCGGAGACCTGCGAGGCTTGCCAGGGCAACCGCATGCGCGACGGCATGCCCCCCACCCGCTGCACGAGCTGCGGTGGCGCAGGCGAGGTGCGCCGCGTTCAGCAAACGATTCTCGGGCAATTCATGACGTCCACTCCCTGCTCCGCCTGCCAGGGTGAAGGGGTGCAAATCACCGATCCTTGTCCGAATTGCCGCGGGCGCGGTCGTGTCACCCGCGCCCGCACCATCAGCGTCACGATCCCGCCCGGCATCGACGAGAACGCCACCCTTCGCCTGTCCGGCCAAGGCGAGGCCAGCGCCCACGGCGGGCAACCGGGCAACCTGTACGTCAAGGTGCGGGTCGCTCCCCACCCGCTGTTCACCCGGCAGAACAAGACGATTCATTCACAGGTGGGGGTCAACTTCGCCCAGGCCGCGCTCGGCGACGAACTGGAAATCGACACCGTCGACGGCGCGGTCGCGTTCAAGCTGCCGGCCGCCACGCAGTCCGGTCAGCAGTTCCGGTTGCGGGGCAAGGGCGTGCCCGACATGCGCGGCGGCGACCGGGGCGATCACATCGTCACCGTGCAGGTGATGACACCCCGCGATCTCTCGCCGGAACAGCGCGAATTGTTGGGGCAGCTCGCGGAGACATTCGGCGACGAGATCGTCCAGCAGCCGAATCACCGCGGGTTGTTCGATCGCATCAAGGATGCGCTCGGCCGCTGGGCGGGAGGCGCGGCAACCCCGACCGTCTTGACGAGTTCCTGATGGACGCGACGACCACGGCGAATTGACTGGTATACTCAAAGTCCGGCGATTGGCAGGCGCCTGCGTGGGCGAAGCGCGCCGGCTCCCGGTGGCGGGTAGTGAAATGGTATCACAGAGGTCTTTGGAACCTTTGTTCCAGGTTCGAATCCTGGCCCGCCAGCCTCGCTCGTGCGGCAGCGCCCGCTGCCGCTCCCGACTGACCGCGCGCCGCCGTCGCAATCGCCGCGCCGAGGTGCGCTCCTCGTGGATGATCGCCAACCCGTGACCGCCGACCCCGACGAACCGCCCTCGCCGCGCGCGGCAGTGGTCATTCTCGCCGCCGGCCGCGGCTCTCGCATGAAATCGAATCTACCGAAACCGCTGCACCCGATCGCCGGACTGCCGATGGTCGCCCACGTGCTGCGCGCCGCGCAGGGCGCCCGCCCGGAACAGATCGTGCTCGTCGTCGGGCCAGATTTATCCGATCTGCCGGATCGACTCGAAGTCGCGCCTGATGTCGTCGCCGCCGTGCAGGAAACGCCGCGTGGCACCGGCGATGCGCTGCGCGCCGCGCTACCCCACCTTGGCGACATCGACTGGCTGCTGACGCTCTTCGCCGACCATCCTCGCCTCGATGCCGACACGGTCGCGCGACTGTTGGAGTGCGCGGTCAAAACCCGCGCTCGGGTCACGATCCTCGCCGCCACGACCGACGCCGCCAGCTATGGCCGCCTCGCGCGAGACGACGCCGGCAACCCGGTCCGCATCATCGAGCGCAAGGATGATGATCCGGCGCTGCGTCAGGGCGTGGTCGAGATCAACAGCGGGATGATGGCGCTCGATGCCGCCTGGGCGCGCCGGACTCTCCCCGATTTGGGTGAAAGCGCGGCCACCGGCGAAATCTATCTGACCGAACTGGTCGAGCGCGCCGTCGCCGATGGTCTGCTGCCGGATGGCGGCTGGCCGGTCGCCACGGCGGCGGCTGACCCGCGCGTAGCACTGGGCGTCAACGACCGGGTCGAACTGGCCGCCGCCGACGCCGATCTGCGCCAGCGCATCCGCGAACGGCTCATGCGCGCCGGGGTCACCCTGATCGGGCCGGAGACCATCTTCATCGACGCCGACGTGGTCGTCGGCCCGGACACCACGATTCATCCCTTCTGTACGCTCACCGGCGCCACTCGCATCGGCAGCGACTGCACGATCGGTCCGCACGCCATCATCGACGACAGCCGTCTGGGCAACCGGGTCCGCGTCGTCGCCTCCACCGTGCGCGGGGCGACGGTGGAGCACGACTCTGACGTGGGACCGTATGCCCACCTGCGGTTTGGCGCCCATATCGGGTCGAGGGTTCACGTCGGCAACTATGCCGAGATCAAGAATTCGCGTCTGCACTCAGGGGTGCGCGTCGGCCACGTCAGCTACCTCGGCGATGCCGATATCGGGGCTGGGGTGAACGTCGGCGCGGGCACGATCACCGCCAACTACGACGGGGTGGACAAACATCCCACGACGATCGGACCGAACGCATTCATTGGTAGCGACACCATTCTCCGCGCGCCGGTGACCGTCGGCGAAGGAGCGACGACCGGGGCCGGCTCGGTGGTGACCAGAGATGTGCCGGCAGGCGCGACGGTGGTGGGCGTACCGGCCCGCGCCGTACCCTCCAGGCGGAGGCGGCGGGAGGAGGACGCGTAGGTGGACGGGCGATTGCAGATCTTCGCGGGGAACTCGCACCCCGAACTGGCCGAAGCGATCATGGCCGAACTGGAGGCGCCGCTCGGCCGCGCGCTGGTCGGTCACTGGAAGAACGGCGAGACCCGCGTCAAGCTGGAAGAGAACGTTCGCGGTTCCGACGTGTTCATCATCCAGTCGCTCTGCGAGCCGGTCAACGACCATCTGGTCGAACTGCTGCTGATGATCGACGCGGTCAAACGCGCCTCGGCGGCGCGCATCACGGCAGTAATCCCCTACTACGCCTATGCCAAGCAAGAGAAGAAAACCTCCGGCCGCGAGCCGATCTCGGCCAAACTGGTCGCCAATCTGATCGTCACCGCCGGAGCCGACCGCATTCTCACCGTCGATCTGCACGCCCCTGCCATTGAGGGCTTCTTCGACATTCCCGTCGATCATCTCCGAGCCACGCCGCTGCTGGCCCGCCACTTGCGGCGCGCCGGCATCGAGTCAGCCGTCGCCGTCAGTCCAGATGCCGGCGGTGTTGCCCGCGCCGAGGAGTTCCGGGTTCGCGCCGGCGGTTCACTGGCGATCATTTCCAAGCGACACCCCGGTCCCGATGCGTCGGAGGCGTTAGAAATGGTGGGCGATGTGGCCGGAAAAACGGCGGTGATCGTGGACGACATGATCTCCACCGGTGGCACGCTGGTGCTGGCGGCCGATCTATTGTGCGAGCGGGGAGCCGAGGCGGTCCACGCCGCTGCCACCCACGCCAATTTCGCCGACGATGCGCTGGACCTGATCGAGCGCTCGCCGCTGGAGCGCGTGTTCGTCACCGACACCGTGCCGCTGCCCGCCACCGGTCCGCGCGACAAGCTCACCATCATCTCCGTTTCGTCGCTGCTGGCCGAAGCGATCATGCGCATCCACAAGGATCTTAGCGTCAGCGCCCTGTTCACCTAGCTCGCTGCCGTTCCGTTCGACGCCAAGCGCCGGGCGGCCGAACGGCGGCCGGGTCACGCGGGAGCGATTCCCCGTTGAGTAGCGAGAGTTGGTCGGAATTAGCGATTGCCGTCGTCGCACTGGTGATCGTGGCGGTAGCGGCCACAGTGGTTGCCGTCGCCGCCCTTGTCGGTCGCCCTCGCGTCCGCCAGGCGGGTGAGCAGCAGGGTCGCCAGCGCACCGTCCGCACGCTGCTCGATCCGGAGCGCTCGCTGACCGCCGCGCTGCTGCTGGTGCAGGCGATCGCCCTCGCTACCGCCGCCAGTCTGCTGACCACCGTCGTGCTGCGCGAGTTGGATATCGCCGAACACGTCATCGCCGTGATCGTGGTGGCGTTGGTATTCCTCGTGTTCGGACAGGCCTTCCCGCGCGCCTACGCCGCCACCCATCCGGAGCGGGCCGCCGGGGCGATGGTCGCCATCGCCAGCGCGCTCGTCGTGCTGGTTCGCCCGCTCACCGCCCTTGGCAACGGGTTGACCGCGCTCTGGGGCAAGCTGCTCGCGCCCAATCCCGCCTATCCCGATCTTGTCGCCGGAGAGGATGAGTTGCGGGCAGTCATCGCGGGGCAGGATGACGGCGTCGTCGAGCCGGACGAGCGCGAGATGATCGACGCCGTGCTCCATCTGGAAGACACGCCGGTGCGCGACATCATGGTGCCCCGGGTCGATATCGTGGCGGTGGAGGAAAACCAATCTCCGGCCGACATTCTGGCGGTCATCACCGGGGCCGGTCATTCCCGGGTGCCGGTTTACCGGGAGACGATCGATCGCATCGTCGGCGTGCTCTACGCCAAGGATTTGCTTCCCTTCGTCATCGGCAACACCGTGCAGATCCCGCTTTCGCGGCTATTGCGTCGCGCCTATGTGGTGCCGGAATCGAAACGGATTGACGACTTGCTGGCCGAACTGCGGCGCAACCGGGTTCACATCGCCATCGTCGCCGACGAGTATGGCGGCACTGCGGGATTGGTCACCATCGAAGACATCATCGAAGAGATCGTCGGCGACATTCAGGATGAGTACGACGCCGAGGCGCCGCTGCTGGAAATGATCGGGCTGGGCGAAATCGTGGTGGATGGCGGCATTCCGCTCGACGAGGTGGAAGACGTGCTCGGCGTTGATCTACGCGACGAAGAAGAAGACATCACGACCGCGGCCGGGTTCGTCCATCATCACCTGGAACGACTGCCAATCGTTGGCGATCGCTTCGAAACCGACGGCGTGCTGGTCGAAGTCGAATCGATGGAAGGCCGCCGCCTACGCCGGCTGCGGCTGCTTCGTCTCGATCGGTCGCCGTCCGACGCCACGGCAGCCGACCCGACTACCGCGCCGCAACCCCAACTGCCGGCGCTGCCCCCGCCGCCAGCATGAGCGCGGCCCGCATGGGCGACGATATCCGCCGCTACGCCCAAGTCGCCAGCACGATGGAGATCGCCGCCGATCTGGCTGTGGCCGGCGCGTCGGAGGGAACCGTCGTGCTGGCCGACGAGCAAACCGCGGGGCGCGGCCGGGCCGGGCGCTCCTGGCGGACACCGCCCGGTTCGTCGCTGGCGTTGACCGCGATTCTGCGGCCGCCGCTGCCGCCCGACCGTATCTCCACGCTGCCGCTTGTCGCCGGGGTTGCCGTCGCTGAGGCGATCGAGGCGTTGACCGGGACGTCAGTCTGGCTGAAATGGCCCAACGACTGCTGGCTTGGCGATCGCAACGCCGGGGCCAAGGTGGCCGGGGTGTTGATGACTGCGCGGCTCGCCGAAGCCGGTGTCGCCTTCGCGCTGCTCGGCATCGGCATCAACGTGACCTCCCCGGCCGATGCGCTGCCGCCCGCGGCGACCAGCCTCGCGGCCGCCGGGCTCGTCTCAGGCGATCCGCGCGAATCACTGCTGGCGCTCCTACTGGAGCGATTGACAAAGGGCTACACCGCCGCGCTGATTCATGACGGGCGGCCGCCCCTCGACGCATGGCGACGGCGCGCGGCGCTGCTGGGGGAACCCGTGACGATCGACCGAGAGGGGAAGCCGGCGACGGGCGTGTTCGCCGGGGTGCGCGACGACGGCGCCCTCGTGCTGCGGCGGCCGGACGGGACGCTGCTGCCGATCGTGGCCGGCGATCTGACCCGCGGTCCTCGCTACGATGGACGTCTAGGCGGGTGAAGATCGCTCGTGCGCAAGTAACGCTCCATTTTCTCGTGGGGAGGGTTCAGAATCAGGTCGATCGCGATCCAGAGGGTGCGCGAGTACGGGAACGCCAGCAACGGGATGCCGGCCGCCAGCAGGACCCCGATAAGCTGCATCCAGACAATATCCAGGTGTTGCAGCGGCCCCAGAAAAAACAGATAGAGCGCCAGCCCCAACGCCAGGAACTCGACGAAGACCAGATTGATCACGTAGCCACCCAGGAAATACCCTTCTTCCCGCTCGAACTTCACTTCGCAGGTCGGGCAGATCTCCTTCAATTCGAAGTAATTCTTGAAAATATGCCCGCCGCCGCAGTAGGGGCAGCGTAGGGTCAGCGCACGCCCGAGCAGCGTGCGCACCCGCGCCCAGCCGGGCGGCGGCAGATTCGGCCAGGGCACCGGGCCATAGAGCAGTGACGCGACATCCTTGGCGGGTTCTTCCGCGCGGGTTTCCTCGTCAGCCACGACCTGCCCGCAATTCGTTCGCCAGCGCCGGAGCCACCTCGAAGAGATCGCCCACGATGCCGAATTGGGCAATCTTGAAGATGGGCGCGTCTGGATCGCGGTTGATGGCCACGATCGCCCCGCTGCCTTGCATGCCCACATTGTGCTGGACGGCGCCGCTGATGCCGACCGCCACGTACAGTTTGGGGGCGACGGTGCGGCCGGTTTGACCGATCTGCTCGGCATGCGGGCGCCAGCCAGCGTCAACCACGGCCCGCGTGGCCCCGACCGCACCGCCCAGCAGTTCGGCCAGTTCCTCGACCAGTTTGAAGTTATTCGGCTCCTTCAGGCCACGCCCGCCGCTGACGACCACCTCGGCGATGTCCAGTCGGGTGGCGCCGCCGCCTTTGGTCTCAGTTTCACCCACGCTCACTCGGAAATCGGACGGGGTGAACTCAACCGCCAGCGGGACGATGTCGCCCGACGAGGCCGCCGCAGCCGCCGGAGTGAAACTGCCGGCCCGCACGGTGGCCAACTGCGGCGTCCCGTTCAGCCGCAACTCGGTTTGGGCGCGCCCGCCCAGCACCGCCCGAATGGCGACCAGGCGCCCCCCATCGAGCGCGAGCGCGAGCGCATCGGAGACCAGCGGAGCGCCGAGGCGCGCGGCGACCTTGGGGGCGCTATCGTGGCCAGCGGTAGTACCAGGAAACAGCACGATGGCCGGCTGCGCAGCGTCGATCGCAGCCGCTACGGCCCGCGCCGACAGCTCGGCGTTCAGCGCGGCCAGACGCGGATCATCCACCGCCAGCACGCGGTCCACCCCGACCCCCGCGAGCACCGCCGCAGCCGCACCGATGCCGCTGCCCATCACCAGCGCCGTCAGCGGCGCACCAAGCCGATTGGCCAGACCGCGACCGGCGGTCGCCAGCTCCAACGACACCGGGCGCAGCGCGCCGTCGGTCGCCATCTCACCGACGATCAGCACCCCACCCGGGATTCCCATCGACATCGTGCGTCTCATCCCTTCACGTCGGCGGTCGGAGGTCGACCCCGGTCGCGGTCAGATCAACTTCTGCTCGCGCAGCCAGGCGGCCAGTTGCTTCGCCGCCTCGGTTGCCGACACATCCTGCACCAGCACGCCGCCGGCGGTGCGTTCCGGCGCCGCCGGGGCGCCCCAAGTCAGTCGTGTTTCCGTCTCGGGAGCGGCGGCGATCTTCTCGACCGGCTTTTTCTTGGCTGCCATGATCCCCTTCAGCGAAGGCAGACGCGGCTCGTTGAGACCGGTGCTGGAAAGGAGCATGGCCGGCAGCGGCACGCTCACGCGCTGGTAGCCGTCCTCGGTGTCACGCCGGGCAGAGAGCGCGCCATCGGAAATCTCAACCGAAACGGCGCCGGACACCAGCGGCAGATCCAGCAGCTCGGCGACCTGCGCGCCGACTTGACCGGTTTCGTAGTCGTCGGCGGCCAGCCCGGCCACGATCAGATCGCAACCCAGCGGACGCAACTGGTCGGCCCGCAGCCGCGCGGTGGCGAAGCTATCGAGCGCGTTGACATTGGTCACCTCGATATGAATCCCCCGGTCGGCCCCCATCGCCAGCGCGCGGGTGAGCGCGTCCTTGGCAGCGGCCGGCCCGGCGGTGACGACGATTACCTCGCCGCCAAACTGATCCCGTAGACGCAGCGCCTCTTCCACCGCATGGGCGTCGTAGGAACTGATGACCTGCTGTCCAGTAAACGTAGGTTCGCCGGTGGCGCGGTCGATCTTGACTGCGTTGACATCCGGCGTCTGTTTGATGAGCGCCGCGATCTTCAGCGGGCCGCCGCCTGCCTGTTCCATCGTGTTTCGTTCACCTCGCGAACGTGCGACGAGGTTCTCTCGTCATGAGGAAAATCGCCCGAATCTCGCCCAAAATGATACCCCGGACCAATAGCGGAGCGCAGATCGGCATGTCTCACCAGGTCGTGTTCCAGAGCCAGGAGTGCTTTTACTCTCCTCTGTAATCCGCAATCGGCAGGTCTTCGGCATCAGCATCAAGATCGCGTCAGTCAAGCGATTCGCCAATAAACGGCCTATCGGCGCAACCTGCTTCCAGCAGTACGGCTAGGCCCCAAGGAGAGCGGGGTCACGGGCATGAGCATGTCGAAGTTCATCCTGGAAATCGACAACGATCCATTGCTCCACCCACCCATACAAGCCGGCGGCTGAAACCGGTGTTATCCTGCGACTATGCCGGAATGGTTAAACAGCCTCG
>JADLCW010000409.1 GCA_020847015.1 Thermomicrobiales bacterium
CCGAAGCGGACCCGGCGGCGCAGGCCGTGGTGGTGGAGGGGCTGGCCGCGCTGCGCCCCGTCGAGGGCGGCTTCTCCGAGGATCTGGCGCGGGCCTGGTTCATTCTGACCGGGCTGCCGGTCGTCTCCCACGTGCTGGCCGCTCCGGTCGATCTCGAAGCCACCGCGCGGGAGCGGCTCGTGGCGACCCTGACGGCGGCGCGGGAGATGGCGCAGGCGCGGCGGCAGGAGTGGCGAGCGGAGCTGGCCGCGGACGATACGGCGCTGCGCGACGGCATCGAGAGCGTCTATCGTGCCGAGCGGTACACGCTGGAGCCGGAGGATCGGCGGGCCATGGTGGCGCTGCTGAGTCACGGCGCGCGGGGGACCATCTATCCGACGATGCCGGTTTACCGCTGGTTGGAATAGCGATGTCGGTCGGTCGGGGAGGATGCGGCGTGGAGCGGTTGGGGGTCGGTGTGCTCGGCGCGGGCGGGATCGCCCGTCATCACGGGCAGGGGTGGGCGAGTTTCCCGGAGCGGGCGGCGCTGGTCGCGGTGGCGGATGTGTCGGAGCCGCGCGCGGCCGCCTTCGCCGACCGCTTTGCGGCGGGCGCGGCGCGCCGGTACGCTTCGATCGACGAGCTGCTGGCCGACCCCGAAGTTCAGGCGGTGGACATTTGTCTGCCCCATCACCTGCACGCCGGAGCCATCGTCGCCGCGGCGCGGGCCGGCAAGGCGAGTCTCTGCGAAAAACCGCTGGGCACCACCATGGCCGATGCCGCCGAGATCGCCGCCGTGCTGCGCGACGCTGGCGTCCCCTTCATGATGGCCCACAATCAACGCTTCCAGCCCAGCGCCATCGAAGCGCGGCGGTTGCTGGCCGAGGGCGCGCTGGGTGATGTCTATCTCGTTCGCTCCATCGAAGCGAGCCAGCAGCGCGGCCCCACCACCGGCGAACTGCCGCCCGATCTGGCTGCCGGCGAAAGCCCCTGGGTCTGGCGCGGCGATCCGAACCGCATGGGCGGCGGCGAGTTGCTCGACACCGGCTGGCATGGCGTCTACCGGTTGCTGGCGCTGGTCGGCCCCGACGAGCGCCCAATCGACGTATCGGCGGCGCTGGCGCGCTGTCTGCACCGCGGGTTGGCGGCGGAGGACACCGGACTGGTCGTGGTCCGCTTCGCCTCCGGGCTGGTCGGCGAGGTGCTGACCAGTTGGGCGTTCGCCATGCCGGGCGACCGCCAGTTCGAGATCGCCGGCGAACTGGGCAGTCTCGCCGGCTCGGAAACGGGCATCACGCACCAGTTGCACGGTTGGCCGGCGACCGAGCGGCCGCTGGCTCCGGTGCACACCTTCACCGACGAGATCGGTCACTTCCTCGATGTCGTGCAGCGCGGCGCGCGCTGCCTGGCGCCGTTCGCGGAGGGAGCGCGCGCATTGCAGATCATTCGCGCCGCCTATCGCTCGGCGGCTGATGGGCGAGTCATCCCTCTGCCGGTCGACCCGCTGGTCGACCCGGACGACCTCGTCGTTCGCTCCGGAGTCGCCTGATCCCGGCGTCGACGCGGCACGACCCGTGCTGGAATCGACGCCGACGCTGGCCGCCCGGTCGGCGGGGGGATCCGGCTGCACGGAGGCGTCGATGAAAACGCTGAACCAGTTCGAAACCTATCTGGTGCACGAATTCGTGGAGGACTACGCGGACGGTCTCATGTCGCGCCGGGACATGGTGCGGCGCGTGGTGCACATCACCGGCGGCGTGGCGGCGGCGGCCACAACGCTGACGCAACTCGGCGTACAACCGGCGCTTGCCCAAAGTGGCACGCCGCCCGTTGCGACGCCGAGCGGACCGCGCAGCCCCGATAGCGTGCCTGCCGATGACCCGCGCATCTCCGGCTCGGAGGTCACCTACCCCGGGCTGGACGGAGCGATCGTAATGGCGTATCAGGCGATGCCGGCGGGTTTCGCCACGCCGGCCGCGGTCGACGAACCAGGGTTGCCGGTGGTGCTGGTGTGTCATGAGAATCGCGGGTTGACGGAGCACATCCGCGACGTGGCTCGCCGCTGGGCGGTGCAGGGCTATCTCGCCTGCGCGCCGGATCTGCTCAGCCGGGAGGGCGGCACGGCGAACATCGCCGACCCGGCCGAGATTCCGGCGCTGCTGACTGGCTCCGCCGACATCCAGCGCCATGTGGACGATTTCCGGGCCGCCGTCGCGTTCTACGCGACCCAGCCGGCCGCCGACGCGGCGCGGCTGGGGATGAACGGCTTCTGCTTCGGCGGCGGCGTCACCTGGCGCTGCGCGACCCAAATGCCGGAACTGCGCGGCGCGGCTCCCTTCTACGGTCCGCCGCCGCCGCTGGACGCCGTGCCCGACATCAAGGCGGCCGTGTTCGGCGTCTACTCCAGCGATCCCGGCGATTTCGCCAACAAGGGGCAGGAGGCGCTGGCGGCAGCGCTGACGGCCGCCGGCGTCACGTTCAAGTTCGAGATCTACCCGGATACCCAGCACGCCTTCCATAACGACACCGGTCCCCGCTACAACGCGGCGCAGGCTCGGCAAGCCTGGCACGATGCGGTGGGGTGGTTCGAGACGTATGTGAAGGGTGGGTAGGCCGCCGCTTCGCAGCCCGACGGGCGAACAGGATGCGCGCCGGATGACCCGAGTCGCTCAGAGCGCCTGACCTGCCGCCCGGTCTCCGGTCGCTGGCGGCGTCCGGTGGTTCGTTGCGGCGCCGTGGTCGCCGGCCGAGCGCCGGGTCCGCACCCGCGGCGCGGCGCGGCGCGCTCAGGATGACGCGGGGGGGTGACGGCCGCCGTCGCAAGGGACGGCGGCAATAGCGCGTGCCCGTCCGCCCCCATGTGGTCCGGACCGCCGAGCGTGGTCCTGAGCGAACGCGAAGGATCTCCCGCCGTGGAGACCGTGCCGAGGCGCGCGAGATCCTTCACTGCGTTCAGGATGACACACGGAGAGCGTCAGGATGGCACGGGGGTGGACGGGGGCGCCACCGCTGGCGTCGCATGGGGCGACGGTTCGCTGCCCTCCTCGTGTCATCCTGAGTAGTGCGTCTACATTGAACTGTCGCATACGGGGATGGGGTACAGATGGGTCAGTTTGGTGCGGGCGGTCGCGCTGGTGAAGGTCCACTGCGCGCCGGCCTTGGCCGCATTGCGC
>JADLCW010000410.1 GCA_020847015.1 Thermomicrobiales bacterium
GAATGGGCCAACGAGCCGAGCACCATCTTTTGGAACGACAACGTCTACCCCTCGGAACTGACCACCGAGATCAAGGCGCAGGCGCAACTGGCCTGGACGGGTCAGATTTCGGCCGAGGAGTTCATGACCAAGGCCGACGCCAAGCGGGATGAGTTGTTGGAAGGGTAGGGCATGAGCGGGCGCGCCTGGGAGCGCGAGACGACGAGTGCTTCGCCGGGCGCCTCGCCTCCGGCCCTGTCGGACCCCCTCGCCGTGGCCGCCGCGCCAGCGGGGACCAGCGTGGTCCCCGCACGCCCGGGGGCCGCCCGGCCGGGCATGTCGCTGCAGCGCCGGGAGACGCTGACTGCGCTGGCGTCGCTGGCGCCGGCGTTCCTGCTGATCGCGATTGTCATCTGGTACCCGGTCGCCAAAACGTTCTACTACGGGTTTACGAACTGGAACGGCGCCAGTGCAAAATGGGTAGGTCTGAAGAACTACACCAAGATTCTCTCCGGACCCGAGTTCCTGAGCGCGCTCCGCACCAATCTCGTGTTCGTGGTCGCCATCCCGGGCATTCTCATCATTTGCGTCGTTGTTTCAGTGCTGCTGTTCGAGCAGGCTCCGGGATGGCGGTTCTTTCGGTCTGTGTATTACCTGCCGACCATCCTCTCGGCGGCCGTGGTCGGGCTCCTGATGCGGATCATGTTTTCCGCGCAGGGGGCCATGAACGACATCTTGCAATCGCTCGGCCTGGGCATGCTGACGCGCGACTGGCTGGGCGCTCCGAACACGGCGTTCGTGGTGCTCGTGTTCGTGTTCTATTGGCAAACGCTGGGGCAGGGAGTATTGATTTTCCTGGCCGGGTTGTCGTCCATCCCGACCGATCTCCTGGAGGCCGCGCGGATCGACGGCGCCGGGTGGTGGAATCGGCTGACGCGCATCATCTTGCCGTTGCTGGTGCCGGCTATCGCCTACTTCGTCATCTTCAATATGATCTGGGCGTTCGTTGGCGTATTCGCCATGGTCTACACGGTGACCAACGGCGGTCCGGGGTATTCCACTACCCCGATCGACCTCCTGATCTACCGCAAGGCCTTCGAGGCGGGGCAGCTTGGGTTCGCTTCGGCGCTTTCGATCATTCTGTTCGCGATCGTGCTCGTCATCTCCGCCGTCCAGATTCGGATATTCGATCGTTTGACGACGGATTGAGAAAGCGATGCAGATGCGTCACGCCTCGGATTGGTTCGCCCGCTCGGCCACGGTAGCGGTGCTCACGCTCTTCGCGGTCATCGCTGTCTATCCGATCGTGTTCATGGTGCTCAGCAGCTTCAAGACAATCGTGGAATACATCAACGATCCGGTGGGGTGGCCGGCGACATTTCGGTATATCGAAAACTACCAGGCGATGATTTATCGGTTCAACGTGCCGCGGTTGTTCGGCAACACCATTTGGTACGTGTTGCTGGCGACTGTGCTGTCGCTCGCCGTTTCGGTGCCAGCATCGTTCGCATTCGCCAAATTGCGATTCCGATTCAGCCAGGGTTTGCGCACGCTGATGATCGCCACCTTAATCGTGCCGGCGATGACGCTGCTGGTGCCGACCTACGTGCTGTTCGCCAATCTTGGTTTGGTGGACAGCTACATCTCGGTGGTGCTGATCTGGGCCGCCACCAGCGTTCCGGGGTCGGTATTCTTGCTGAGCTCGCTGATGCGGGCGATCCCTACTGAGGTGCTGGAGGCGGCGCGCATCGACGGCGCCGGCTATTTTCAAATGATGCGGCGCGTCGTGCTGCCGCTGAGCGGCCCGGGCATCCTGACCGTGACGATCTTCAACGTCACCGTCTGGTGGAACGATCTGCTCATTCCGCTGGTGTTTCTGCAGTCGGATGAAACGAAAACCATCACGGTGGCCGCGGCCACGATCATGGGCCGCTTCAGCTCGGACACGCCGATGCTGATCACCGGTCTCCTGTTCGCATCGCTGCCGCCAATTCTGGTTTACATCTTTCTCCAGCGCTACATTCGGCGTGGGCTTGTGGTGGGCGCGCTGAAGTAGCGCGCCCCGCCGCAGATCGCGACTCCGGCGCTTCGCTCACCGGTAGTGTTCGCGCATCTCCGCGTGGACCGGCATGGCCAGAATCGCATTGAGCAGCGTATCCGCCTGCTCCACCGAGCGCGTCCACGGGTCCATTTGCACCAGCTCCCGCAGCCGCTCCCGGCTCCCCTCGTCGTACGCCGCCAGCTCGGTCGTCACGGTCGCGACGCGATCGGCCCAGATGTGAGCGAGCACCGCGCTCGGCAGCGGACGGGTGCGGATGCCCTCGATGCCGCGCGCGCTGACCAATGCGGGAACTTCCACCGCGAAATCGTCCGGCACGCCCGGAACGAGCTGACCGGTGTTCGGGATATTCACCGTCAGCACCCGTGGCGCGTCGCAGGCGATCGCTTCGATCAAGGGAACCATCACTTCGCCGGAGTGCTTCGGCGGAAAGACGTCGGACACACGGGCGGACGCATCGGCCGCCGCCCGTTCGATCTCGGCGACTTCCGTTTCACCGTGGGAGAAATAGCGTTGCCACCACGCTGCCGGGTCCTCATTCCAGTGCGCCTCGGTGGCGGCGTCGGTGTGATACCACCATGGCCACGACCCGCCGCCGGGCGTGCAGGTGTCGCCGATGGGAAACACACCGAAGCGCCGATAGAGATCCACCGCCTGCGGCCCCAGACCGTCGCTCTTCGGCGCGGTTTGCCAGTACGTTTTGGCATCGCGCGCGATCCACTCATCCAGCAGCGGGAATACATTTTGCCCGTCGTGGCTGATATGCGTCAGAAAAACGGTGTGGTTGACTCCCGGGATTTCGAACGTGAGACGCTCGCGATCGAGCCCGAGCACGTCGGCGATGTGATAGACGCCGGCGAAGCCGTGGCAGAGCCCGACCATCTTCACCCGCGGATACTTCCGGGACAGATAGGTGAGGCCGGCCAGCACTGGGTTGGCCACCTGCAAATACCACGCGTCGGGGCAAATGGCTTGCACGTCCCGAACGACGTCTTCGAAGAATCGCAACTGGTAATAGTTCAGCCAAAATGGTTCGTCATGCATGATGTGGAGACTGCCGCCGAACCGGTAACCGTGGTGCTCGGCGACGGCCCAACCCTGCCGCAGCCGGTCGTAGCCGGTGACCAGCGCAGTGTTGATGACGAAGTCGGCTCCGCGCAGCGCTTCCGCGCGGTCGGTGGTGGCGTGAGTCGTGAGATCGATGCCGACCTCATCGGCGTAGCGTTGGCACAATTTGTGGACCCCGGCGAGCCGCGCCTCGTTGACATCCATGAGCGTGACGGTCGCGCCGTTGAGAGCAGGCGTGAGGCAGATGTCGCGCACGAGGTTGAGTGAAAAAACCGCGCTGCCCGCTCCAATGATGCCGATCTTCGGGGTCATGCGATACTCCCGATCTTATCCGCGAGCGCCGAGTCAATCGGCGCGGAAAAGCGCGCCGCATCCAGTCGATTTGGCGCGAAGGTTGCACAAGTTGCGAATCTAGCAGAAATCTGGCCGTTCTGTGCGGAGCCGCGCCGACTCCGGCGGACGGTGTTTGGCGGGCCGCCGCGCGGCAAAGCGTTGTCGAGGAGGGCCGCGATGCGGCTGCAAGGGAAAAGCGCGATCATCACCGGCGCCGCGTCTGGCATCGGAGCCGGCACGGCCGAGGTGTTCGCCGAGCAAGGAGCCCGGTTGGTGCTGGTCGATCGGGACATCGATGGGCTGCATGGTGTGCAAGATGCATTGGCGGCGACTGGCGCCGAAATTCGTCTGTGTCCGGGGGACGTGAGCGAGCGGGCGACGGCTGAGGCGGCCGTGGCGATGGCGCTGGAAGCCTTCGGGCGGCTCGACGTTCTGTTCAACAATGCCGGCGTAATGACCAGCGGCGACTTTGCCGAGTGGGACGAGGATCGCTGGGATGAGCTCCTCGACATCAACCTGCGCGGCATGTATCTGATGTGCCATGCAGCCGTTCCAGCGATGCTGGCTGCTGGCGGCGGCTCCATCATCAACACATCCTCGGTGATGGCGGTTCTGACCGAACCGGGCTACGAGGCCTACACGACCTCCAAGGCTGGCATTGTCGGACTGACCAAGGCGCTGGCGGTGTCCTACACCGACCGCGGATTGCGCGTCAACTGCATTCAGCCGGGTTGGATCGACACGCCGATGAATCGACGCTTGGCCGAGGAGTTGGGCGGCATGGACAAGTTGACGCCGCTGATCCGGCAGCAACAACCGCTGAGCCGCATGATCACCACGCGCGAAGTGGGGAATCTGGTCGCCTTCCTGGCCTCAGACGACTCCTCCGGAATCAGCGGGGCGGCCATCCCGATCGACGGCGCCGCGTCGGCGGCGATCTGAACGGGGGAATCGTGGGGGAGTTCTCGGTCGCTTTACTGCAAATGACCTCATGCGGCGTCGATCGGCAGGCCAATCTCGAAAAGGGGGAGGCATTCTGCCGCGAGGCGGCCCGGCTCGGAGCCGATATCGCGCTGTTCCCGGAAATGTGGAGCATCGGTTACGCCAACGTGTGCCCGCCAGAGCGCAACCCCGGCGATCTGTGGCGGGCGCCCGGGCGCTTCGAGGCCGACCTCGATCCGCAATTCGAAGCCGAATTGGCCGAGTGGCGGACGGTGTGGCACGCGCGTGCCGTTGGCGTCGATGACGAGTTCGTCATGCATTTCCGGCGGCTGGCGCGGTCGCTCGACATGGCGATCGCCCTGACCTATCTCGAGCGGTGGCCGGGAGGGCCGCGCAACAGCGTCTCCGTGATCGATCGCCGGGGCGAGATCGTGTTGACCTACGCCAAGGTCCATACCTGCGCCTTCGATGTGGACGAGGCCGGGTTGACGCCGGGTGACGACTTCCCGGTGGTCGCGCTCGATACGGCGCATGGTCCGGTGATGGTCGGCGCGATGATCTGCATGGATCGTGAGTTCCCGGAGAGCGCCCGCCTGCTGATGCTGAACGGCGCCGAGGTGATTCTCACCCCCAATGCCTGCGAGATGGATCTCCACCGGATGGCGCAGTTTCGAACCCGGGCCTTCGAAAACATGACCGCGGTGGCGCTGGCCAACTATGCCGCGCCGGAGGCCAACGGTCACTCGGTCGCCTTCGACCCCATCGCCTTCGGGGACGA
>JADLCW010000411.1 GCA_020847015.1 Thermomicrobiales bacterium
GCTTCGGCGCAAGACCGGCATCGAGCGCGACCCGGCTCGGTGGTTTCCGGCGCCGCTGAATGGCGCCGCCCCGGCCGATCGCCTGACGGCTACGGCGCCGGAGTCGTCACCGCGCCCGCATCCGGCGCCCCGAGTTGCCGGCGCAAACCGAGCGGATCGCCCGATATCGGAGATTTGCCCGCCGCTCAGGCGGAGGATGGTGACGCACTTCCAGGATACGACCCGATCGGTCGCCGCCATCCCCATCAAACCGCCCCGATCCGTGCCGACGACGGTCCAGTAGGCGGCGGCGAGGTCGCCATCGACGATGACCGGGCCGTGGCTGACGCGCAGGTCGGGCCGGCTGGTTCGCCGCGCCGCAATGCGCCCAGCCAACCCGTCGACGCCAATCGCATCGGGGCTGGTGGCGCGGCGACGCACGCCATCGGCGGCGACGACCGTTCGCATCGGGGTTGGTGGCGCTGCACGGCATCAGCGGCGACGACCGTTCGCAGCGCGGCTTCGTCGCCCTGGTTCCACCCCGCGTCCCGCGTCACCCCGAGCGCGCCTGCCGCGGCCTGATGGTCTTCATCGATTCTGACGCGGACAACGGAGGATGTCGAAGCCATGGCGGCCGCGCCTCCGCCGCGCCGGCGGGATGACGCCGATCGGCTCCTGATGAAACGCCTTCACGCCCCCGGAACCGAACATGGTCGCGAAGTCGGGGGAGCGATGTACGACACATCCGGCGCGAGCATCTCGTCGAGGGTCGATGGGTTCGCGGCGCCCCGCAAATCGTCCGTCCAGGCTCGCGCCGGCGCGGCGACCCCGGTGTCGGCCGGCGGCGCACTGAGCGACTGCGACTGCGGGTGCGGCAGGCAGCCCCCGCGATCGAGATCGCGGCGATCGGCGACGATGCCGCGCGCGAACCTCATGCCATTCCTCCCACCGTATGTCGCGCGTTGGGCCGACTGCCAGCGTAGCGCGGGTCACGAGATCTCGCATGGTCTGACGCCGACCGCCGATAGCACGAGCGGCATTTCCGCGCCCGTGACCAATGGGGGGGTATCATGGTCCGGATCGTCGCGATCGAGGGGGGAGGAACGACGCCGATGTGGAACGGAAAACGGGTCTCCGTGATTCTGATGACCTACGCCGAACGAGATTCGATCCGCACCGTCATCGACGGCTTCTATGCCACCGGTTACGTCGATGAGGTGCTCGTCATCAACAATAACGCCCAGGAAGGCACCGCCGAAGAAGTCGCGCAGACGCCAGCCCGGCAGGTGTTCGAATCCCGCCAGGGCTACGGGTGGGCGAGTCGCCGCGGGCTGACCGAGGCCACCGGCGATCTGCTGGTGCTGGCCGAACCGGACGGCACATTTCTCCCTGCCGATATCGTCAAACTTCTGGCCTACAGCGACGATTGCGACGCCGTGCTCGGCTCGCGCACCACGCGCGAGCTGATCTGGAACGGGGCCAACATGGGGTCGTTCCTCAAATGGGGCAATTGGGCGGTGGCCAAACTGGTGGAAGGGTTGTTCAACACCAGCCACCTGAGCGACGTCGGCTGCACGTATCGCCTGTTGCGGCGCGATCTGGCGCGGCGGCTGGAGCCGAAGTTCACGGTTGGCGGCAGTCACTTCGGGCCAGAGTTGATGCTGCTGGTGATCACCTCCGGGGCGCGCTTCGTCGAAGTGCCGGTCAACTATCTGCCGCGCGTCGGCGTCTCCTCCGTCACTGGCGATCTGCGCAAGGCTATCGTGCTGGGCGTGCAGATGATCGCGTTCATTTTGCGCTTCCGCTTGCGGACGTTGGGGCAGGCGGCACAACCGCCGCGGCAATCGCTGATGCCGACCCCGGCGGTTGAAGGGGAACGCCGGTGAGCGGCGCCCCGTCGATGCCGCGGCTGGAATCCGAGCAAACCGATTTCGACCTCGTCGCCGACGCCTACGATGAAAGCCTGCCCGCCCACGTGGTGGAGCACTATCTCGCCAAGCGCGTCGCCTATATCCGCCGCCACACCCTCCCCGGGACCGCGCTCGATCTCGGCTGCGGCACCGGCGTGCTGGCCGAGCGGGTGCGCGCCGCCGGCTACGATGTGGTGGCGATGGACCCCTTTCGCGGCATGCTGAGTCAACTTCGGCATCGGCAGCCGGACTTCCCCGTCGTTCAGGGCAACGGGACCGCACTGCCCTTCCCCGACGCCACCTTCGATCTCGTCTATTGCGTGGCGGTGATGCATCACATCGCCGACCCGTTGGCGGTGCGGCGCACCCTGGTCGAGATGGCCCGGGTGACGCGCCCCGGCGGCCACGTGCTGATTTGGGACCACAACCCGCGCAACCCCTATTGGCCGCTGCTGATGCATCGCGTGCCGCAAGACACCGGGGCGGAGCGGTTGATCCCGCAGTCGGAAATCACCGCCGGGTTGCGCGCGGGCGGCGCGCAGTTGGTCCGCGCCGATCTGCTCGGGCTGGTTCCCGATTTTGCGCCGCCGCCCTTGCTGGCCCCGGCGGCGCGGCTGGAGCGAATCGTCGAGCGGGCGCCGGGCTTGCGTTGGTTCTGCGCCCACAACGTCGTGTTGGCCGTCAAAACCTGATCCGGGGCGGCGGGTCGGAGCGAGCGACGACGGTGACCGTGTCCCCGGCCCGATTGCCTGAAGACGTTCGTCATCGGCGCTACGCGCCTGGCGCGCTGCCGGCCCGCATAGCCGTTGCCCGGTGGGCGCACCGCCACGGTCTCATTGCGGCGGTGCTGCTGCTCTATGCCCTCTGCGCCATTCTGTTGCCGACCATGACCCCGGCCGGCGTCGGCGACGACTGGGTCTACGTTCGCTCGGTCGAGACGCTGACGCAGACCGGCCAGGTGCGGGTGCTCGATCTCGCGGTGATCACGCTGCTGTTTCAGATCGCCTGGGGCGCCCTCTTCGCGGCGCTGTTCGGTCCCGGGTTTGGCGTGTTGCGCGTCGCCACGGTGGTCATGACGCTGCTCGGTGGTTGGGCCTGTTATGGGGTGTGCCGCGAACTGGGCGTGACGCGGGAGCGCAGCGCGCTTGGCGCGGCCGCCTATCTGTTCAACCCGCTGGCCTTTGTGCTGGCCTATACGTTCATGTCCGATCCCTATTTCACCGCGCTGCTGGTCATCGCGCTGTGGGCCACGTTGCGCGGATTGCGACCAGGCGACGGACGCTGGCTGCTTGCCGGCGGCGTGGTCGCCGCCAGCGCGTTTCTCGTTCGCCAGCAAGGCGCTCTGATTCCGCCGACCGTGTTGGTCGGAATGGCGCTGGCTGGTCGGTGGCGTCCCACGCGCGCCGGATCGGTCAATGCGCTACGCATCGCCGGCCCGCTGGCGCTGGCGATGATCGGCTACTACGGCTGGCTGCTGCTGATCCGCGGCGCGCCGGAGCAGCAGCAGCAATTCAGCGAAGCCATGATCGATGCCGGATTCGGCCAAAGTCTGCTGCTGGTCGCACGCATGGGGTTCATCTCCCTGATGTACGTGGGGCTGTTTGCGCTGCCGCTGGCGGCGATCGCGCTCGCCGCTGGATGGCGCGCGCTGATCCCGCGCGGGCGGTTCGGCTGGGTCGCGATCGCCGCCTGGGTCGTGGCGCTGGCGGTCGGCATCGCTCACTTCGAGCGGCTCGGTCTCCATCCACCGCCGATGCCGCGCATGCCCTACGTGCCGCAGTATCTCTCCCCCGACGGTCTCGGCCCGACCGACCTGCGCGGCGGCCGCGTCTGGCTGGTGGGGTGGCCGGCGCTGGCGGTGTTGACCGCCGTCTGCGCCGCGTCGTCGCTCCTGTGGCTGGCGCCGCTGGCGCGCCGGCTCGACTCGCCGCGCCGGCCAGACCCGGCCGCCGCCGGGGCGCTGGTGATCGCTGCCGTGTTGCTCGGGCAGGCGGCGGGGACGATTCCGCCGTCGTTTCACTTCCGCAACTGGATCGTCTCGGTGGATCGGTACCTGCTGCCGCTGCTGCCGCTGGCGCTGGCGCTGGGGTTGTGGGCGCTGCGCGGGGCGAGCCGGGGCAACCGCGCCGCCTGGCTCATCGTCGCCCTGCTCGGCTGCTTTGCCTTCGCCGGCACGCGCGATCTGCTCGTTTTCCAGGGCGCCACGTGGCGGCTGGCCCAGGCGGCCGTCGACGCGGGCACACCACTGACGCAGCTCGATGCCGGAGCCTCGTGGGACGGCTACCACCTCTACGACTATTCGGTGGCCAACCATATTCCCACCCAAACCCCCCACGGTCCCTGGTGGACCGATCTGTTCGCCAAAGCGACCGATTCCACCTTCGTGGTCGCCACGACGCCGCAGGACGGCTACGTCTTCGTCGCCGGAATCGAGTACTCATCGTGGTTGCATGGAGGGCCGCAACCGCTCTATCTGCTGCGCCGCGAGGAATCGCCCGCGGGGT
Organism: Thermomicrobiales bacterium; assembly: GCA_020847015.1. GTDB lineage: Bacteria > Chloroflexota > Chloroflexia > Thermomicrobiales > UBA6265 > CADCWF01. Next base: position 4,394 of record JADLCW010000411.1, read on the forward strand.
GAGTTTCGGATTGCCCCGCCGGTGCTAGACTCGCCGCCAGGAGGAGCCACGATGAGCGAATCGAACCGCGCCGCGACCCCCATCGCCGACATCCACACCGAATATGCGCTGGGTGGACTGGATATCGGCGATCTCGCCGCCGACCCCATCGTCCAGTTCGGCGTATGGCTGGAGACGGCGCGGGAATCCGGCTGGCCGGAACCCAACGCCATGACCGTCGCCACCGCCGACGCCGAGGGGCAACCCAGCGCCCGGGTCGTGCTGCTGAAGGCGTTCGATGCGCGCGGCTTCGTCTTCTACACCAACTACGACAGCCACAAGGGGCGCGATCTCGCCGTCAACCCCAAGGCGGCGCTCGAGTTCTTCTGGCCGTGGCAGGAGCGGCAAATTCGCATCTCCGGCGCGGCCGAGCGGGTCAGCCGCGATGAGTCGCTCGCCTACTTTCACAGCCGGCCGCTCGGCAGCCAACTGGGGGCGAATCTCTCCCGCCAGAGCCAGGTCATCCCCGATCGCGCGGCGCTGGAGCGCGAATTCGCCCGGTTGCAAGCGCTCTACGGCGACGGCGCCGTACCGCTGCCCGACAACTGGGGCGGCTACCGGGTGATTCCCGCGGAAATCGAGTTTTGGCAAGGGCGACCCAGCCGCCTGCACGATCGCCTGCGCTACCGGCGCACCGGCGATGGCTGGGCGATCGAACGCCTCGCACCGTAAGGAGGCGCCGCATGACCGCGACCGCGCTGATGACCGCCGAAGAGCTCTACGCGCTGCCGGAGGATGAACGGGGCGAACTGGTTCGGGGGGAGATGCGGCTCGTGGCTCCCGTCAATATCGACCATGTCATCGTTGTCGGTCGGCTAATTGGTCGCCTGGAGCCGTTTTGCCGGGCTCACGACCTCGGCATCATCGGTCCGGAAGGTGGGTTCAAGCTGGCGCGCGACCCGGATGTGGTGTTGGCTCCGGATGTCGCCTATATCCGGGCCGATCGGGTGCCGCCGCGCGGCCAGCGAACCGGTTTTCAGGAGATCGTCCCGGACCTCGCCGTCGAGGTCGCCTCCCCCGGCGATTCGGCCAGCGAGATGACCGAGCGGGTGCGCATCTACCTCGAAGCCGGCGTTCGCCTGGTGTGGGTGATCGATCCCGTTTCGGAAACGGCCACGGTCTACGCCGCCGACCGCAGCGCCCGCCTGCTGCTCCCCGGCGACGTGCTGGAAGGCGGCGACGTGCTGCCGGACTTCGCCCTGCCCCTGGACGACCTCTTCGCCTGATCGGGCGTGGTCGGCGCTCCCCGGTGGATGCGCCCTCCTGAACGCAGCATCCCTGCGAGGTTGCGATTGCTCTCAATAGCTTCTGGCGGCGGTTCTGCGGTTCGCAACGGGTCCGGGATCCGCCGGGATTCGATCGAGGAGCGGTTCATGTCCGATCACACCGCCACGTTTTCGCGCCGTTTCAGTCGCCGCCAGGCGCTCGCCCTCGCTGCCGGAGCGGGCGCCGCAACCTTTGCCGCCAGTCCCCGCCGCCTGTTTGCCCAGACGGAGCCGCCTGATTCGTCGGCCACCGCTCCGGCGCCCGCAACCTCGTCGATGCCGATGCCGGTCACGATGGCCGCCGATGCTTCGCCGACGTTTCGCGCGGTCGCCGATGCCCTGACCGAAGCGCTGCGCACATTTCACGTGCCTGGCGCTGCGCTCGGTCTCCTGACTGAGGAGCGCGAGGAGCACGCCACATTTGGGTTGGAAAGCATTTCTTCCACCCGCCCGGTGACCGAGGAAACCCTGTTTGGGATCGGTTCGCTCACCAAGACGTTCACCAGCACGGCGGTCTGGCGGCTGATCGACGAAGGCGCCCTGGCGCTGGATGCTCCTGTACGCGACTATCTGCCCGATTTCCGGTTGCCCGATGAAGCCGCCGCCGCCGGGGTCACGATCGCCAACCTGCTCGATCACACCGGCGGTTGGTGGGGTGACGATTTCTCCAGCCCGAGCGAGAACGACGATGCCCTGGCGCGTTACGTGGCGGACGTGTTTCCCACGCTGTTCCAAATCTTTCCGCTGGGGGAGTTCTTTTCCTACAATAACGCCGGCTTCATCTTGCTCGGTCGCCTGATCGAGGTGGTGACTGGCACGGTGTACGAGCCGGCCATGCGCCATCTGCTGCTCGATCCGCTGGGGCTGCACGACAGCGTGCTGGAGCGGGATGAGGTGCTGAAGCGCCGCTTCGCCGATGGTCACGTCTTCGCCCCCATCAACGGGCACGACAGTCTGGCCGTGCAGACCCCGATCTTCTTGCCGCGCTCCGCCAGCCCGGCCGGTTGCATCTGGTCGACGACGCGCGACCTGATCCGCTACGCGCGCTTCCATATGAATGGCGACGAGGTCGCCAGTCCCGCGCGCGTGGTGCAATCCGCGAGTCTGCTCCGGATGCAGGAGCCAGCCAAGGCGATCCCCGGCATCGCCTCGATGCAGATGGGGATGGACTGGTTCGTACAGGACATCGACGGCATCCGCGCCATCAGCCACGGCGGCGATACCGGCGCCCACCACGCCGAATTCGTCGCCATACCGGAGCATCGCTTCGCCTTTGTGCTGCTGGCCAACAACGATGGCGGCGGTTCCATGGCGGCCATGCAGGCGCTTGACGCCGCATTGGCCCACACGCCGGGGCTGGAGGCGCTAGCTGGCCGACTGGGCTTGACTCGTGCACTCCTCGCGCCGCCCGATGCTGCACCGCTGGCGCTCTCGCCAGAGGAGCGGGGGGACTACCTCGGCCGCTACGCGACGCCGGACGGATCCTACACCGTGACGGAAAGCGACAGTGGACTGGAGCTGACGATCGAGGACACCACGGGTCAGATGACCTTCCAGCCCGCGATCTCGGCGCCGGCGCCGCCGCCCATGCCGCTCGTGTTTATCGAGAAGGATGTCGCCACGGCGGGCGGTTCCCGATACCCCTTCGTTCGCGACGCCGAAGGACGAGTGCGGTGGGTGTCCGTCGGGTTGCGGCTGCAACCGCGCGCCGACGACTGAACGGGCGCCGCCGACTGTTGGCCGCGCCGGGCGAGCGCGGCGCGGCCGCGCCTGGTGCGGGAAAGGAAATCGCGCTCCCTCGCTGTCCGCGTCGACTCGATCGCGCGGCCGGTGGCCTGCCGCGCAGGCGCGTTCGGCATGGCCGTAGCGCTCCGGGTCTATCCGGTGTGCGCCCCCGGGTAGCGGTCGCCACCCGGGGGCGCCATTGCGTTGCGGTCCGACCTCTTGGCCGCCTGCGCCGCCGATTCAGTCGGCGCGGATCGGGTTTGCTGTCGTGGGCCGCGGAACGCGGCTTGCACGGCGAACGCCGGTCGTCCGGACCGCAGAACGCAACGGAGAACGCAGCATGCCCCTTTCCGGCGAGTACGAACCAAGTCCATCCGACTGGGCGCGCAAGCAGGTCGAGCAGTTCGAGCAATCGGGAGGCGCGCAGGGAAACACCATGCGCGGAATGCCCATCGTGGTGGTCACGTCGGTCGGGGCCCGCAGCGGCAAGCTGCGCAAAACGCCGCTGATGCGCGTCGAGCACGATGGGCAATACGCGCTGGTCGCCTCTCTCGGCGGCGCGCCGAAGCATCCCGTCTGGTACTACAACCTGAAAAAGCACCCGCTCGTCGAATTGCAGGATGGGGCGGTCAAGCGCGACTACACCGTCCGCGAGGTGCACGGGGATGAACGACGGCTATGGTGGGATCGCGCCGTGGCGGCGTTCCCCGACTACGCCGATTATCAAAAGAAGACGACGCGGGAGATTCCCGTGTTTGTGCTCACTCCCGTCCACGGCGAAGCAAATGTCTGAGCAGTCGATCGCGGATTAGCCGAAGGTGTTGATCTTGACCGGGACGAACGTGACGGCGATGCGCGTTTGCCCCGGTCCGTCCATGTCGCGCAGATTGGCGCCGTACTTGGCGCCCACTCGGTCGGCGAGCAGATAGCCAGGATCCGGCTCGATGACGGCGCGGCCGCGAATCTCCATCGTATGGTGCGGGTTGCCCGGGTCGATGAAGAAGATGGTGGCTTCCGGATCCCGCTCCAGATTTTTCGCCTTCTGCCGAGCGGTGTTGATCGACATCCGCACCGTGCCGTCCGTCTCGGCGATGAACCAGAGCGCCGATACTTGCGGGTAGCCATCGGCGCCCTTGGTGGCGAGGATGACGACCGGAGCCGATTGCAGCAGATCGCGGTGGGATGCGGGAATCGTGGGCATCGCAAGTCTCCGCCGGAGCGGTTGGCCCGCACGACACGGGGCCGGCCGCATTGGCCGGCGGCGCCCCGGACCGGGGCGCCGCCGGCAGTCACGATCGAACCCGGCGCACGATCGACGCCAACGCGCCGCCGGCAGTTCTCCCGCCGGCGGCGCGTTGGCGTCGATCGGATTTCGGAGATGCCGCCGCTACTTGGCGACCGTCGCAACCTCGAGTTGCCGGCGCGAAGCAGGCAGGTAGAGCTGGCGGATGTAGTCGATCACCATTCGCTCGGCGCTGAACTGCGGCGCCACGGTGCGGATCGACTCCTTCATCGTGCGCACCCAGGCCGTGGGCACGCCGTCGTCGTCGCGGTGCTCGTAGTAGCGCGGCACGACCATCTGCTCCAGGATGTCGTAGATAGCGTTCGCCTCGGCGGCGTCGCGGTCGCCCTCGCCTTCGTAGGGAGGGATGCCCCAGCCGTTGGCGCGATCGGCCGCCCACCCCTCGAGCCACCAGCCATCGAGAATGCTCAGGTTGGGCGCGCCGTTGGCCCCCGCCTTCATGCCGCTGGTGCCGCTGGCTTCCAGCGGCGCGCGCGGGTTGTTCAGCCAGACATCGACGCCGGCCGTCATGCGGGCGGCCACCGTCATGTCGTAGTTCTCGGCGAAGGCGATGCGCCCGTTGAAGCGCGGGTCGCGGGCGCGCCAGTAAATCTCCTGGATCAACCGCTTGCCGCCCTCGTCGGCCGGGTGCGCCTTGCCGGCGAACACGATCTGCACCGAGCGGTCGTCGTTGTCGAGAATGCGCGCCAGCCGCCCCGCGTCGTGGAAGATGAGCGTGGCCCGCTTGTAGGTGGCGAACCGGCGAGCGAACCCGATGGTCAGCACGTCGCGCTCCAGAAACGGTCCGGCGGCGACGACTTGCCCGGGGTCCAATTCGCCGCTCGCCCAGCGGCGGCGGCTGGTTTCCCGCAGCAGCTCGATCATCTCGCGCTTGGTTTCCAGGTGCGTTTCCCAGAACAGCCGATCGGGGATATCGAGAACGCCCGCCCAGGTCGCCGGGTCTTCCTGCCGCTCGCGCCAGTCAGCCGGCAGGTAGCGGTCGAAAAGCGCCTGCATGGGATCCGACAGCCAGGTGGGCAGATGGACCCCGTTGGTGATGTGGATGATCGGCGCGTCCTCAGGAGGAATGCCGGGCCAGATGTCATGCCACATCTGGCGGGTGACCTCGCCATGCTTGCGGCTGACGGCGTTGCGGTGACCGCTGAGGCGCATCGACAGCGCGGTCATGTTGAACCCGCTGTGCCGTTCGCCGTGGCGACCGAGCGCCAGAAATTCGTCGCGGCTGATGCCAAGCTGCGGCCAGAAGTGCCAAAAGTAGCGATCCATCTGGTCGTCGGTGAAGACGTCGTGACCGGCCGGCACGGGGGTGTGGGTGGTGAACACGCTGCTGGCGCGAATCTGCTCGACCGCCTCCGCGAAGCTGGCGCCGGCGACGACCAGTTCGCGCGCGCGCTCCAGCAGTTCGAAGGATGCGTGCCCTTCGTTGCCATGATAGTAGACCGGCTCCAACCCGATCGCCCGCAGCGCGCGCACCCCGCCGATGCCGAGGATGATTTCCTGACGCAGCC
>JADLCW010000412.1 GCA_020847015.1 Thermomicrobiales bacterium
CCGCTGGGGCTGCTGCGCGCCCGCCTGCCAAGCGACTTCGCCACCACGGCCGATCTCGCCACACTGCCGGACGGGCTGCGCGTGCGGGTCGGCGGTCTCGTCGTCTGTCGCCAGCGACCCGGCGCCGCCAACGGCATCACCTTCCTGCTGCTGGAGGATGAGTTGGGGTTGATCAATATCGTCGTTTTTCCGGCGCTCTATGAGGAGCAACGCCACATCGTGCGCGGAGAGCCATTCCTGCTGGTGGAAGGGCGACTGCAGCGACGCAACAACACCCTCAATCTCGTCGCCGAGCGCATCGCGCCGCTGACCGCTGCGCGTGATGAGTTTGCTCGGCCAGCCGAGCGCATCGACGCCGAGCAGGTCGCCATCCTCGTCGAGCGCGCCACCCGACCGCACGAGGATGCTCGGGCGTTGGCGCTGGGAGCCATCGCCCCCGCGTCCCACGACTACCGGTAAGCGACTCGCTCAGATCTCCAGCACAATCGGCAACACCATCGGGCGACGCCCGGTCTCCCGGAACAGGAACTGGGTCGTCGCTTCGCGCAGGCGGCGCTGCAAGGCGCTCCAACCATCGTAGCCATCGCCCTCGGCCGCCGTTCCGATCGCCTCGCGCAGCGCCGCTCGCGCCGCATCCAGCAGCTCGCCCGACTCCGCGACATGAACGAACCCGCGCGTGATCAGATCCGGTCCCGCCACGATCTCGCCCGAATCACGATCCACCGTCACCGCCACCAGCACTACGCCGTCGCGGGCCAGCGCTCGCCGGTCGCGAAACACGACATCGCCCACCGCGCCGACCGTGCCGCCATCGACGAACACCGAACCGGCGGCGACTCGGCCGGCCGCCTCCACCCGTTCCGGCGCAATCTCCAGCACGTCGCCGTTCTCGATGAAATGCACCCGCTCGCGCGGAATGCCCGCCTCGACCGCCAGATCGGCGTAGAGCGCCAAATGGCGATGCTCGCCATGGATGGGAACCACATCGCGCGGACGAGTCAACTCCAGCATCAGCCGCAGTTCGTCCTGGCTGGCATGACCGGAGACATGAACGAGCGCTCGCTTGCCGTAAATCACCTCCGCTCCGGCCCGAAACAGCTTGTCGATCACCCGCGACACCGCTGTCTCATTGCCGGGAATCGGCGTCGCCGACACGATCACCGTGTCCCCCGCACCGATGGCCACCTCGCGATGATCGCCATTGGCGACCCGGCTCAGCGCCGCCATCGGCTCGCCCTGCGCCCCCGTCAGCAAGTAGACAATGCGGTCGTCCGGGAACTGGGCGGCGTCGCGCGCCTCCACCAGCGTGTGCTGCGGATCGCCCAGGTAGCCAAGCTCGCGGGCGATGCGAATATTGTTCTCGATGCTCCGTCCCAGCGCCGCCACGCTCCGGCCGTGACGGGCGGCGGTGTCGATCACCTGCTGGATGCGGGCGATCAGCGAAGCGAAGGTGGCGATGAAGATGCGCCCTTCGGCCTGGGAAAACACCTCGTCGTACGTCTCTCCGATCACCCGCTCGGAGGGGGTATGACCGGGCGACTCGACATGGACGCAGTCGGTGACCAGCACCCGCACGCCGCGCTCCGCGAACGTGGCCAACTTGGCGTAGTCGGTCGGCCGATCGTCGATGGGGGTTTCGTCGAACTTGAAATCGCCGGTGATCGCAATCAATCCGGCCGGCGTGGATACCCCGTAACCGACCGCGTCGGGGATGCTGTGGCAAACTCGGAACGGCTCGACCCGGAACACCCCGGCCTCGATGACCGGGTCGGTGTCGGGGTCCAATTCACGCAGATCGGCTCGCGCCGTCAGCTTCGCCTCGTCCAGCTTGCCGCGGATGAGCCCCAGCGTCAGCCGCGTGGCGTAGAGTGGGGTCGGCAGCAGCTCCGGCAGCAGATAGGGCAACGCGCCGATATGGTCCTCGTGCCCGTGGGTGATGAAGATGGCCCGGAGCCGCTCGCGACGCTCGCGCAAGTAGGAAATATCCGGCAGCACGAGATCGATGCCCGGCTGATCCTCCTCCGGGAACGCCAGCCCGCAATCGACCGCGATGATGTCGTCGCCATGCTCCAGCAGCAGCAGATTCTTGCCCACCTCGGCAGCGCCGCCGAGGGCGATCAACCGAACTGCATCGGGCGATGTCGGCTCCATCGCTAAAATAGCGACGACTGCTGCAGCGGCGGCGCATCATCGCGCTTCGCCGAGGCGCGCATCCGTTCCACTTCGGCCAGCGCCTTGGGCAACTTGGCGAAATCCGCCTCGATGGTCGCTCGCAGCGCGCCCTGGTGCAGTGCTGCCGCCGGGTGATACATCGGCACGATGAGCCGCTGCCCCTCCCGCTTGGGTTGACCGTGGATGCGCGAGATGCGCTCCCCGGGAAACCAGCGCGCCATGCTGAAGCGACCGAGGGTCACGATCACCTCGGGATCGATGGTGGCGATCTGACGATCCAGATAATCAGAGCAGGCGGCGATCTCATCCGGCATAGGGTCGCGGTTGCCCGGCGGCCGGCACTTCACCACATTGGTGATGAACACCTCCTCGCGGCTGACGCCGGCGAGCGCCAGCAGTTCGTTGAGGAATTTGCCGGAGGC
>JADLCW010000413.1 GCA_020847015.1 Thermomicrobiales bacterium
TCCCGTCTCGGAGTGGCCCGCTTCGATCTGGCAAACGGACTCGAGCTGGACGTGATCACCGCCGTCGTGCTCGGCGGCACGGACATCTTCGGCGGCCGCGGTTCGATCTTCGGCACCGTCGTCGCGCTGTTCCTTGTCGGGCTGCTGCGCAACGGGATGGGACTGGCCAATATCAAGGTCGAGAACCAGCTTGTCGTCATCGGCGGCTTGCTGATCCTCTCCATCGTGGCGTCGAATTTTGCCCCGCGCGCCGGGGCGCGCCGACCGGGAAGGGGGTGACCTGCAATGTGACTCCGGCCGCTTCCGGCCGCCGCTCGGGCGTCGCCGACGATGCCCGCCTCCGTTCAAATCGAAGGAGTTGTCCACCGATGCCTGCATTGAAGCAGACCCGCCGTCGTCTCCTCGCCACCGCAGCGTTCGCCTCCGCCGCCGCCGCATTCGGGGCTCCAGTTTCCCGCCTGGGCGCGGCGGCTCAGGACGCCGAAACGTACGACGTCGTCTATATCCCGAAAAATACCGGCAACCCCTATTTCGACACCATCATCAAGGGATTCGAAGAGGGCGCCGACGCCATCGGCTTCAATTTCACGACGGTGGCTCCCTCCACCGCCGACGCCACCTCGCAGATTCCTTTCCTGAAGGAGCAGATCCAGCGCGGCGTCAAGGCTATCGCCATCTCCCCCAACAGCGCCGATGCGCTCAACCAGGTGTTCGATGAGGCGCGCGGCAAGGGCATCAAGCTGATCGTCGTCAACTCCGACATCCCCGGCAGCGAGGAGCACCGCGATGCGGCCATCCTGCCGATGGACTTCGACATCACCGGCAAGAGCCAGGTGGAGTTGATGGCCAGCCTGATCGACGCCAAGGGCGAGATCGCCATCCTCAGCGCCACCACCGACGCCCCCGACCAGAACTTCTGGATCGAGGGGATGAAGAAGGAACTGGCAGATCCTAAGTACAAGGACATGAAGCTGGTCGAAATCGCCTACGGCGACGATGATCCGCAGAAGAGCCTGCGCGAGGCGGAAGCGCTGCTGACCAAGTACCCCGATCTGCGCGGCATCATCTCCCCCACGACAGTCGGCGTGGCGGCGGCGGCGCAGGCGGTGGAAACCGCCGGTCTCGCCGACCAGGTGCAGGTCACTGGTCTTGGCACGCCGGATCAGATGCGCCGCTTCATCGAGAACGGCACCGTCACCAAGTTCGCGCTGTGGAACCCGGCCGACGAAGGACTGATCGCCAGCTACCTGATCGACGGGCTCATCCACGGCACGATCGAGGCCAAGGAGGGCGTCTCCTTCGATGTGCCCGGTCTTGGCGAACGCACGTTCGGCAAGAACGCGGTGATCATCGCCGGCCCGCCGCTGATCTTCGACAAGGACAATATCGGGGATTACCACTTCTAATCGCAGTCCCCGCCCAAATGCGCGGCGCCGGCGGGAATCCCCGCCGGCGCCGCGTTGGTCGTTTGTCTGTGGGGCGTCTACAGTTCCGTCACGACCGGAAGAATGAGCGGGCGGCTCTTGCTGCGGCGGTACAACGCCTTGCCGACCGTCTCCTTGGCCCGCTGCATCAGATAGCCGAATTGCACCTCGCCTTTAGCGCGGCGTTCCAGCATCCGGCGGAGATCCTGCTCCGCCTCGCGCAGGGCGCCATTTTGCAGCTCCGGTTTCAGCCCGCGACCGATGATATCCGGCCCGGAGATGAGCGCGCCGGTATCGCGATTGAGCACCACCGTAGCCAGCACCACGCCATCGTCGGTGAGATTGTTGCGGTCGCGCAACGTCACCTGCCCGGCGCCACGATCGCCAAGACGATCGACGAGGATGTTGCCGGACGCCACCTTGCCTTTGTGCGCCGCGCTATCGGCGGTGAATTCCAGCACGCCGCCGATCTCCGGCAGCAGCACCCGCTCCGGCGGGATGCCCGCCTCCCCGACCAAGTCGCGATACAGCACCATGTGGCGGTATTCGCCGTGGACCGGCACCGCGAACTTCGGACGCAGCAGATCGACCATGCGCCGCAGTTCGTCGCGCCCGGCATGGCCGGAGACGTGAACGCCGCGCTCCAGCGCGCTGTACACCACATGCGCCCCGCGCCGGAACAAGTTGTCGATCGTACGCGTAACGCTCTCTTCATTGCCGGGCACCGGAGTCGCCGACACCATCACCACGTCGCCGGCCCCGACGCGAATTTTGGGATGCTCGGCGGCGGCGATGCGCGCCAGCGCCGCCGCCGCCTCGCCCTGACTGCCGGTGATCACCAGCACCCGCTGGTTCTTGGGCAACCGCAGCACCTCGTCCAGCGGCAGCAACAGTCCCTCGGGTGGATCGAGATAGCCGAGATTGAGCGCAACGCGGGCGTTCTGCTCCATGCTGCGGCCGGCAACCGCCACCTTGCGCCCATATCGCTGGGCCGCGATCAACGCCATGTGGATACGGCTGATGTTGGAGGCGAACGTGGCGACGATAACTTGCCCCTTGGCCCGTCGAATCGTCGCGTCCATCGTCTCCAGCACCACCAGTTCCGAGGGAGTGCTGCCGGCCATTTCTACCCGCACCGTGTCGGAGAAGATGGCCAGCACACCGTCATCGCCGATCTGGCGCAGCAACCGCTCGTCAGTGGGGCCTCCCATCACCGGCGTCGGATCGAACTTGAAGTCGCCGGTGTCGACGATGGTGCCCACTGGTGAGTGGATCGCGATCGAATTGGTGTCCGGAATGGAGTGGGTGACATGAACGAACTGGGCGGCAAGCTGCCCCATCTCCACCCGATCGCCGGACTGCACCGGCCGCAAGTCGACCAATTTGTCCAGCCGCGCCTCATTCAGCTTGGTTTCGATGAACCCCAGCGCCATCGGCGAGCCATAGATGGGAATCGGGGCGATTTCCTTCAACTGCGGAAGGATGTAGGGCAGCGCGCCGATATGGTCCTCGTGGCCATGCGTGATGGCGATGCCGCGCAGGTTGCCCAGTCGCTCTTTCACGTAGCGGATATCGGGGATGATCA
>JADLCW010000414.1 GCA_020847015.1 Thermomicrobiales bacterium
CAATATTGGCAGCTTCATCGTCGCGGTGATCGGCGCTCTGGTGCTGCTATTCATCGTCCGCCTGATCGACCAGCGGATATAAATCGTTCGCGGGCGGCGTCCAGTCGGCGACACGGCCCCGGCTATCTCGCCGGGGCCGTGTCGCGTTTCCCGGGCGCCGGGCAGGCGCGCCCGCGGTCAATCGACGGTCGCCGGGACGATGACGCGGCTGGGAAGTTCCGGCACGAGCAGCGACAAGAGCGCCATCAGCCCGCCAAACAGCGGCAAAATGAGCAGCGCCATCTCGAAGCTGCCGGTCAGGTCGCGGACAACGCCGGCCAGCACCGGCCCGGCCGCCGACCCGGCGTAGCCGATCGCCAGCGTCATGCCCGCCGCCGCGCCGAGCCGCGGACCGGGGGCCACATCGACGGGCAGCACCAGCGACAGCGCGAACAACCCCGAGACGCCGGCGCCCGCAATCGCCGGCCAAACCCACGTCCACGTCGCAGCGGTGGGCGCGAGCAGCAACCCCAGCGAGCCTGCCACGAACAGCAGGCTGGCGGCCAGACAGGGCGCCCGACGCGACCCGATGCGATCGGACAGGGCCGGGAACCCGAGGATGGACGGCAGCATGGCGGCATTGAAGATGGCGAAACGCGCCCCGGCTCCGGTCGCGTCGACGCCGAGCCCGTCGTAGACCGCCGGCAACCACGCCACCAGCAGGTAGTAGGCCAGCCCCTGAGTGGCGAACAATAGCGAGATCATCCAGACGCGCCGGTCTCGCCAGGGCGACCACGCGATCGACTCCTCGATGTTCGCGGCAGTTGCAGCGCGGCCGGCATTGCCGGACCACGCCCACGGCCGAATCACGATGAGCCAGACCAGCAACGTCGCGCCAGCCAGCGCGCCCCAGAACAGCAGCGGGCCGCGCCAACCGGCCATCATCGCCACGCGCGCCTGAGCCGGGGCGGTCAGCAAGGCGGCCAGGATTGATCCGGCAATCATGCCGCTGGCGTAGATGCCGGTCGCCACGCCGACCCGTCCCGGGAAGACGGCGCTCATCAATCGTGGCAGCGCCGGTTGCGCCAATCCGATGCCAATCCCAAATGCCGCGGTGATCGCCAGCAATGCCGGCAGCGACCCAACCGTCGCGCGCAACCCGCCGGCCGCCACCAGCGCCAACCCCAGCGCGGCGACACGCGATGCGCCCCAGCCATCGACCAGCGCGCCGCCCGCGACGGCCATCAATCCCATCATCAGCGCCGGCACCGACACCAACATGCTCGCCGACGTGTTCGAGAGTCCCAAATCGTGCGCGAGAGCGGGCAGTACCGGCCCTAGCCCGATGAACCCGGTGCGCAGATTGAAGGCGACCAGCCAGGACAGCAGGAGAACGAGGCGCGGCGCGGGGGTCACCTGCGGCGACCGGCGTGCGGGCGTCCCCATCCGGAATCGACTTCCCGGCGGCCGAGCACCCCCTCGCGGCGGGCGACGATCCGCCACGGCGATGATTCCGCGAGGGGCGGCGCCTCCTCCGGGATCTTCAGCGTCGCCAGCAGCGCGACGGCGAGCGCGGCGGTTTCCTCATCAGTTGGGACCGGGTCGATGGCGACGCGCAACTCGGCGGCGGGCGTGTCGATCGCCAAGGTTCGATGGACGGTGGTCACAGCGGGATGTTTCCGTGTTTGCGCGGCGGCGACGCCACGCGCTTGGAGCGAGCCAGGCGCAGCATCCGGATCAACCAGGGCCGGGTCTGCCGCGGTTCGATCACGTCATCGACATAACCGCGGCTGGCCGCCTGGTAGGGGCTGGCGAAGCGCTCCTCGTAGTCGGCGATCAGTTCGCGCCGGCGAGCGGCCGGATCGGGAGCCTCGATCAGATCGCGCCGGAAGATGAGCCCGACGGCGGCGTCCGGCCCCATCACCGCGATCTCGGCGGTGGGCCAGGCCAAATTCGCATCGGCCCCAATGTGCTTGGAATTCATCACGACGTAGGCTCCCCCGTAGGCCTTGCGCGTGATGACGGTCAGCTTCGGCACGGTCGCCTCGGCGAAGGCATACAGCAGCTTGGATCCGCGCCGGATGATTCCCTCGTGCTCCTGCGATGCGCCGGGCAGGAAGCCGGGCACATCCACGAACACCAGCAGTGGGATGTTGAACGCATCGCAGGTGCGGACGAAGCGGGCCGCCTTCTCGCTGGCGGCGATGTCCAGCGTGCCGGCCAACACGTTCGGCTGATTGGCGACCACGCCGACCGGGCGGCCATCCATGCGGCCGAATCCACAGATGATGTTCGGCGCGTAGGCTGCCTGAGTCTCCAGAAACTCCCCGTGGTCCAGTATGGCGGTCAGCACGTCGTGCATGTCGTAGGGGCGGGTCGCCCGATCGGGAACCAGCGTGTCCAGCTCCGGCGCTTCGCGGTCGGGATCGTCGGTTGGCGACAGCGGCGGCGGGTCGTCGAGATTGTTGGCCGGCAGAAACCCGAGCAGCGCGCGCACCAGATCGTTGGCGGCGTCTTCGTCCGGCGCGACGAGATGCGCGGCGCCGGTGCGCGCATGGTGGACCGCCGCGCCGCCCAGCGCCTCCATGGTGACGTCCTCGCCGGTGACGGTCTTGATGACGTCCGGCCCGGTGATGAACATCTGACCGATGCCCTCGACCATCAACACGAAGTCGGTCATGGCCGGGGAGTAAACCGCGCCGCCGGCGCAGGGACCGGCCACGATGCTGATCTGCGGCACGACGCCGGAGAGGCGCACGTTGCGGTGGAACACCTCGCCGTAGCCGGCGAGTCCTTCCACCCCCTCCTGAATGCGCGCCCCAGCCGAATCGTTGATGCCGATGATGGGGATGCCCATCCGCTCGGCGAGATCCATCACCTTGACGATCTTCTCGGCGAACGCTTCGCCGAGTGAACCGCCGAACACGCTGAAGTCTTGCGAGAAAACGGCGACTGGGCGCTCATCGATATGTCCCCAGCCGGTGACCACGCCGTCGCCCCACGGCCGCGAGCGAGCCATGCCGAGATCGTGGGCGCGATGGCGCTTGAATGGATCCAGTTCGGTGAAGCTGCCGGGATCGAGCAGCGCCAGCACGCGGTCGCGGGCGGAGCGTTTGCCGCGCGCGGCCTGCTTATCCGCGGCGGCAATCTGCTGGGCGTCGAGTTCGGCGCGGAGCGCGGCCAGGCGGGCGGCGCGGCCGGAGGTGGCGTTCGTCATACGCGCCATTTTAGCGGCAGCGCCGCCGGCGCGGAGCGGGTCAGGTGCGCGCCGGCCCCTTGCCGCCGTGGAAAACCGCCAGCATGACGATCAGCACGAATGTGGCGATAAATGCATCCGAGGGGAACGCTCCCCCCGAGAGCACGGCCCATGCCGCTCGCGCGATCTGGAACCCAACGATGAGATAGACGAGCGCGATGATGACCGCGCCCGGGCGTGCTTGGTGCGTCACGATCTCCCTACGCCTCCGCATCAGCGCCCTCCACGCATTGCGACGGCACTGCGCAAATCTACGTTCGGCGGGGCGAATCGGATCCACGCAGCGCAGCCGAGCGGGCGCCGACTGGCGACAAAAATCCCGGCAAAAACTGTGCCAACGCGGCGCATTCCGCCATCGCTCCGGTCAGCGGGGCACGATCTCGCGATCGGGTCTATGATGCACCCGCGCCTAATCGATGGCGCGCAGGTAGTGACACGAGGAGGCACTGTATGCGACGAACCGGATGGGTACGCGGCATCGCCCTATCAACCTTGCTTGCCGCGTTTGCGCTCGGTCCGGCGTTGGTCGGCGCCCAGGACGCCACTCCTGAAGGCGGCGGGTCGCCCCCGGCCATGGAGTTCCCGCCGCCGCCTGCCGGCGCAGAGGTGATCGCAACCAATCTCAACAACCCGCGCGGGCTGACCTTCGGGCCGGATGGCGCGCTCTACGTGGCCGAGGCAGGTTCCGGCGGCACAGGCAACTGCACCACCGGGCCGGAAGGCGACACGCTTTGCTTTGGCGACACCGGCTCCATCACCCGAGTCGAAAATGGTTCCCAGGAGCGCGTCCTCGAGGGACTCAACAGCCTCGGCGTCGAAGGCTCCGGCATGAACGCGACTGGGCCGCATGCCGTGGCCTTCATCGGCGATCAGATGTACGTCGTCATCGGTCTTGGCGCGGCGCCGGATGCCCGCGACGATCTGGAATCCGGCGGTCCGGCGCAGCTTGGCAAGATCTTCTCGGTGACGGACGGCAAGCTGACGGAAGTGGCCGACGTCGCTGGTTTCGAGGGTTCCGACAATCCGGATGGCGGCGACCTCGACTCCAACCCGTTGGCCATGGTGGCGCTGCCGGATGATTCTCTGGCGGTGACCGATGCCGGAGGCAACTTCGTCGCCAAGGTTACGACGGACGGCACGATTTCCACCTTGACGGTGCTGGCGGACCGGATGGAGCCGATGCCGGACGGGTCCGCTGATATCCCCATGCAGTCGGTGCCCGATGCGCTGGCGATGGGTCCGGATGGCAGCCTGTACATTGGCGAGTTGACTGGCTTCCCGTTCGTGTCGGGCGGAGCTAATGTCTACCGGGTGCATGTCGACGGTGGCGACGCGGTGCTGCACGCGGACGGTTTCACCAACATCATCGGCGTCGCCTTCGGACCGGACGGCAGTCTCTACGTGCTGGAGCTGGTCAAGGGCGGCTTGCTCGGCATCGATCCCAGCAAGCCCGAGACGATGGCCGGGCAATTGACCCGCATCGCCCCGGACGGCACGCGCTCGGTGATCGCCAGCGACGGGCTGGTGTTCCCGACCGGGTTGGCGGTCGGTCCTGACGGCGCGATCTATGTCGCCAATCTCGGCACGATGGCCGGAGCCGGACAGGTTCTGCGCTTCGCGCCGGAAGGTGGCGAAACCACGCCGGAGGCGACCCCGACGGCGTAGCGACGAATCGAGAAGGAGAGAAGGAGGCGACGGCCTCGCCCTTGGGGAAGCCGGGGGCGAGGCCGCTGCGTGTGAGCGGCGCGGTTACGTCGCGATCAGCGACGGTTCGGTCATTGCTGGGGGGGCGGGCACACCGAGCAGCGCCAATATGGTTGGGGCCATCGCCGCCAGCCGACCGTCGTCGCGCAGCGTCGCATGGCGCCAGGGCGACTCCTCCGGCGCGACCAGCACCAGCGGAACCGGGTTCGTGGTGTGCGCGGTGTGCGGGCCGCCGGTGACCGGGTCGATCATCTCTTCGGCGTTGCCGTGATCGGCGGCGATCAATGCCGCCC
>JADLCW010000415.1 GCA_020847015.1 Thermomicrobiales bacterium
AGTCTCGCAGCGGGAGCAACGGCGCAGGGCTGTCCATTCGCGCATCGTGCCACGTCGCCGCCGCCGCGGCCACCCGCCCCTCATCCATCCCGCCCACGGGTTAAATCACAAGCTCAGATTACGGATCACCGAACGAGCGACGAGGCGAACGGTTCACACTGACGCCAGCTCTACTCGGATGGCATGCGCCGGCGCCGCGCGGCCGAACTCCGTCCAACGATCAGATGTCGCCGCACTCAGCGCGTCCCGTTCGCCATCATCCACGCACGCCGTTGGCGCGGGTCACCCCGGCGTACCAGTGTCCGCTGCGTTTGACGATGCGATCTTGCGTGGCGAAATCGGTGTAGAGGAGACCAAAGCGCTGCGAGTAGCCATAGGCCCATTCGAAATTATCCAGCAGAGACCAGACATAGTAGCCGCCCACCGGAACACCGGTCTCGATCGCCCGATGGACCCGCAGCAGGTGCTCGTGCAGGTAACGCTCGCGCTCCGGATCGTCGACGACGCCGTCGACCAACCGATCCGGATAGGCCGCGCCATTTTCGGCGACGAGCATCGGCGGCGCCGTGTAGTCCGTGTGCAGCCGCGTCAGGACTTCGAACAATCCTTCCGGATCGACCGCCCAGCCCATGCCACTCACCGGAACGCCGGGGCGAACGACGACCTCGGCGTCGACCGGCTGCGCGCCAGGCTGCCAGCGGACAACATTGCGGGTGTAATAGTTGACGCCGAGCAGATCCATCGGCGTCGAGATGCGAGCGAGGTCGTCGGCGCGGATCTCCGGCACAGCGTCGCCGTACCAGGCCAGCATGTCGTCCGGGTAGCGTCCTCGGAACAGCGCATCGAGAAACCAGCGGTTCAGGCAGCCATCGAAACGGTGGGCAGCTTCGGCATCGGCGTTCGAATCACCAAGCGGCTCGACCGGCGCCAAATTGAGGGCGATGCCAGCGCGGTCGCCGAACGCCATCTCGGCTCGCAACGCGCTCATTCCTTCCGCATGAGCCAGCAGCAAATGGTGGGCTGCCGCTAGCGCCACGCGCAGATCGCGCAGCCCGGGAGCGTGCGCCCCCAGCAAGTTGCCCAGAAAGGCGGCCACCCATGGCTCGTTGACGGTCACCCAGTCGTGCACCTCGCCGCCGAGCGCGACGGCGACAGCATGGGCGAACTCGCCGAAGCGGGCGGCGGTGTCACGGTTGGCCCAGCCGCCCAGACTCTGGAGCGGACGCGGCAAATCCCAGTGGTAGAGCGTGACCAGCGGTGCGATGCCCGCTTCCAGCAGGATATCGACCAGACGACGGTAATGATCCAGCCCGGCCGGATTGAGCGCGCCAAACCCACGTGGAAACACGCGTGGCCAGGCAATGGAAAAGCGATAGCCGGTCAGACCAAGCTCGCGCATCAACGCAATATCCTGGCGAAAGCGATGATAGGCATCGCAGGCAAAATCGCCATTGGAGCCGTCAATGATGTTGCCGGGGATGTGGCTGAAGACATCCCAGATCGATTCGCCGCGCCCATCCGCGGTCACGGCCCCCTCGATCTGGTAGGCCGAAGTGGCGGCGCCCCAGACGAATCCTGGCGGAAAGATGGCGTCGGCCGGAGGCATGCTGGCTCTCCTGATTGGCGGCGGTGAGCGCGTCGACCGCATCGATTATGCCCGACGAGTCGGCAATCGGGAGCATTGCGGCACGGCGCGCTACGATGCGCTCGCACGGCATCCTGACGTGATGCCGGGGAACGGAGGAGCGCAATGGCGGTCGTTCAGCAATTGTTCGATCTCTCGGGCAAGGTCGCCATCGTCACTGGAGCCGGAACCGGCCTCGGCGTCACGTTCGCCGAGGCATTGGCCGAAGCGGGAGCGACGGTGGTTTGTTCCGGCCGCACGCTGCCAAAGGTGGAACGCACTGCCGAAGGCTTGCGGACGAGGGGGTTTCCAGCGGCGGCCATCCACGCCGACGTCACGGTCGAAGCCGACATCGTCGATCTCGTTCGGCAAACCGTGGAGCGATTCGGCGCCCTCGACATTATCGTCAACAATGCCGGCATTGCCGTGGCTGGTCCGCCGGAAATGCTGCAGTTGGCTGACTGGCAGGCGGTGCTCGATGTCAACCTGACCGGGGTGTTTCTCTGCGCGCGGGAGGCAGCGCGGGCAATGATCGCCACTGGTCGCAGCGGCTCCATTGTCAATATCGCGTCGATCCTGGGCGCGGTCGCCTCCGAGCCAATGCCGGCCGCCGCCTATAACGCCTCCAAAGGCGCGGTGGTGAATTTGACGCGAGAACTGGCCGTGCATTGGGCGAACAAGGGGATCCGGGTCAACGCCCTCGGCCCGGCCTACTTCCCCTCGGAGATGACCGACCCGTTCTTGCACGACCCGACGATGGTGCGGGCGATCGAAGCGCGCACCCCGCTCGGGCGGCTGGGGCGGCCGGAGGAGCTGAAGGGACCGCTTGTGTTTCTCGCCTCCGAGGCGGCCTCCTACGTCACCGGCCAGACGCTATATGTCGATGGCGGCTGGACCGCCTGGTAGAGCGCCAGACGCGAGCTGTCCCCGCTCAGCGCCCGCCCCTACTCGTCCGCCCAAGTGACGATCGTCACCACCCGCGTGCCGTCGGGCAAGAACGAGGTGATGCTCGTCTGGCGGGTGGGCGCCTCAATCTCGATGAAATCGATGGATTGCACGGAGCGGGCGCCGGTGGACGCAGCACCGATGGTCGACTTGCCTTTGTCCTTGTGCTTGTAGAGTTTGGCGAGTGTCTTGAAATCCTTTTTGATGGGTTTCACATTGTCCTGGATGGCCCGCTCGGAATCGTTCAGGCAACTGCGCGTATTAACGTGCTCCAGGCCTACGGTGTGGCCGAGTTCGTGGCAAACGGTGTGCCGCCGGGCATTCTTGGTGTTGTAGGTTCCGTTCTTCTGGTTGAAGTAGGAGTCGTTGAGCCTCGTGGTTGCGGCGATGATGTGCTGCTTGTCGTTGTTGGCGTAGAAGAGCCGAGTCAGACCGAGCCA
>JADLCW010000416.1 GCA_020847015.1 Thermomicrobiales bacterium
CTTGCCGGCGCACGCTCAGCGCCGGGTCGACTTTCTGCGTGCGGTCGCCATCACGGAATTGCGTTCGCTCGATGATCTGTACTGGGTCGCCCGGGTGACGCTGGTCGCCGGCGAGCCGCAGATCGAACCATTCGATCTCGTTTTTGACGCCTGGTTTCGACGCGGGATGATCCCGGCGCTCGTCGAGGCGACGCAGCCGCCCGATGAAGAACGGGAAGCTCCGCCGCGACCAGAAGCGCCGGAGGGTGCGCTGCCGCCGCTGGAATTGGGCGAGGGAACCGGGCGGGCCGCCAGCCCGGACGAACTGGCCAACCGCCGCCGGCTGCGCCCGACCACCGATGCGGAACGCGTGCTGTGGGCGCGGGCGGCCGAGGCGGCGCAGACGCGCCTGCCGGAAACCGTGGCGCGCCGGCGGGTGCGCTCGCCACGCCGCGGCACGGTCGATCTCCGACGGGTGCTCGCGCGCGCGGTGCGCAGCGGCGGCGAGCTGATCGATCTGTCATATCGGCGGCGACCGCGCCGGCAGCGCCGAGTGGTGCTGCTGATCGACGTCTCCGGTTCGCTGAAGGCGCACAGTCCCGACTTCCTGCGGTTTGCCCACGCCGCCGTGCGCGGCGGTGAGCGGGTGGAGGCGTTCACCTTTGGCACCCGTCTGACGCGCATCACCCCCGCGCTGCGGACGCCGGAGGTGGACGATGCGCTGGCGGAATTGTCCGAGCTGGTGTTCGATTTCGACGGCGGCACGCGCATCGGCGACGCCTTCGCGACACTGCTGGCGAACGGGCGCTTCGTCTCGTTCGTGCGCGGGGCCGTCGTCATCGTGCTGTCGGACGGATTGGAGCGGGGCGACCCGACGGCGATGGCCTGGGCGACCGAGCGGCTGGCGCGGTTGGGCAGTCTGCTGGTATGGCTGACGCCGCTGATGGGCGATCCCGCCTATCGTCCCGCGACGCGCGGGATGCAGGCGATTCTGGATTCGCTCGATCGTCTCGGCGACGCTCACTCGCTGCTCGCGCTGGTCGGCGAACTCGAACGATTGCCGGAGACATCCCGGCGCCCCCGCCGCGCCGAAGCGGCGCGGTGGCGCAACCAACGGAGGAGCGCATGAGCGAGCGACCGAACATCATCGACGCGCACCATCACATTTGGCGACTGCAAGATCTGGCGTGGTTGGCGGGGCCGGTCGTCCCGCGCATTTTCGGCCGCTACGAGCCGATCAAACGCGACTACCTCATCGACGAGTACATCGCCGACGTGGCCCCGCAGGGGGTGGAGAAGTCGGTCTACGTGCAAACCAACTGGCCGCTGGAGCGATCGATCGACGAAGTGCGCTGGGTGCAGGAGGTGGCCGAGCGTACCGGCTGGCCCCACGCCATTGTCGGCTCGGCCGATCTGATGGATGACGACTGCGGGCGGGTGTTCGCCGAACAAGCGCGCATCTCGCCGCTGATGCGCGGCACGCGCCTGCAGCTGCATTGGCACGAGAACCCGCAATACCGCTACGCCCCGGTTCCGAACCAGATGCACGACCCGGCGTTCCGGCGCAATCTGGCTCGCCTGCGCGACCTGGATTGGTCGTTCGGGTTGCAGGTGTTTTCCGGTCAGATGGAGGATGCCGCGCGCCTCGTCGAGGATTTTCCGGACATCACCTTCGTGCTGATCCACGCCGGGATGCTGGAAAGCGACGCCCCGGCAATCCGGGAAGCTTGGCGGACGGGGATGGCTCGGTTGGCCGATTACCCCAACGTGGTCGTGAAACTCTCCGGGCAAGGCACCTTCAACCACCGGATCGATCGGCCGTTCATCTCCGGAGTGGTGGCCGACTGCCTGCGGCTGTTCGGTTCGGAGCGGTGCATGTTCGGCAGCAACTTGCCGGTGGAGAAGATCTGGACCGAGGCCGGCCCGCTGTTCGCCGCCTACGATGAGGCGCTGACCGGCCACTCGGATGTCGACCGGGCCAACGTTTGGCGGGAAACGGCGGCGCGGGTGTACCGGATCTGAACGTTCCGGGTCCGGCGATATCCAAGAAAATTCCCAGCCAACTCCCAGCGTTCGACTGCCTCGCGCCCCTACCATAGGCGCGGCGGGGACCACGGGCCGCCGTCGGGCGCCCATTGATTCCCGACTGGTCGGCGGAGTGCGGCCGCCGGCCGATGCTGCGACATTGGGAGGCAACCAGATGGGTTTGGCGAAGCGACAGAATCGCAGGCGGGGCGGGGCGGGGCGGGCGCCGATCGGAGTCGGCGCGCTGGCATTGCTGGGCGCGGCGCCGATCGCGGCATTCGCCCAAAGCGCCACGCCGACCGCCTCGTCGGCGCCCTATGGAGTGCTGGAATCGGCGGCGGGGCTCGTCGCGTGCGCGGAGACCGATCTCGGGTCGCTGCCTGCTGACGCGAAGCCGACCACGCGCTACGACATCGTCTCCGAGAAGTCGGTCGCGCGCTACCGCGTCATGGAGGAACTCGCCTCCATCGGGATCAACGAGGCGGTCGGCGAGACCAACGCCATCATCGGCCAGATCGGATTCGACGAGACCGGGCGGCCGCTGGCGTGCTCGCGCTTCGATGTCGATCTGCGGACGCTCAAAAGCGACGAGGCCCGTCGCGACAATTTCCTGTACAACAATACGCTGGAGACGGAAACCTACCCGCTGGCCACCTTCGTCCTGCGAGCGGTGGAGAGGCTGGACGGCCCGCTGACCGAGGGGCAGGAGACCGAGTTCACCCTCGTTGGCGACCTGACCGCGCATGGCGTCACGCGGTTGGTCGCGTGGAATGCCGCCGCGCTGCGTGAGGGCGACGTATTGACTGGCAAGGCCGAAACCACCTTCCAGATGCCTGACTTCCAGATCGAACCGCCTCGGGTTCCTTCGGTCGTATCGCTGGAGGAGACGGTGCGGCTGGAAATCGACATCACGGCGCAGGCGACGGAATGATCGCCGCGCGCCAAGGGTCGACGCTCGCGGGAGACGCCTCATGAACCGCAACCGCCGCAACCGAACGATCGTGCTCGTGCTCGTGGGGGTGATGCTAGTCTCGGTGGTGGTCGGCATCGGCATGCTGGGCTCGATTGGCATGCTGCCATGGCAGCCGGAGCCGACCCGTATCCCGGTGGCGCCGTTCGAGGGGCTGGGTGGAGGCGGGGTCGAGGCGACCCCGATTCCCTGATTGGGCTGGTTGCGCGTTCACCGGGCGGGCGCGGCTCGCCCGTTTGCTGGCGGCGAGGCGACGATGACGACGGGCGAGCAGAGCGCAGGGTCGGAGCGGACGATCCTCGTGGTCGAGGATGAGGAGCCGATTCAGGAGTTGGTCGCCACTGCGCTCCGGTTTCGCGGGTTTGCGGTGGATACGGCCGGCAGCGGCGCCGAGGCGCTCGCCGCTGCGCGCGCCGGCGACCCGGCGTTGATCGTGCTGGACGTGAACTTGCCGGATTTCGACGGGTTCGCGGTATGCCGCAAATTGCGGGCGGGCGGCGATCGCACCCCGGTCATCTTCCTCACCGCGCGCGACGACCCGGCCGATCTGCGCGCTGGTTTCACTGGCGGGGCCGACGACTACCTCACGAAACCGTTCAGCCTGGAAGAATTGCTGCTGCGGATCGAGGCGGTGCTGCGCCGCAGCGGCGAATCGGCGCCGGAACCGAATCGCCTCGTCGCCGGCGATTTGACGCTGGACGA
>JADLCW010000417.1 GCA_020847015.1 Thermomicrobiales bacterium
GAGAGCGGTTGCGCATAATAGATGGCCGGGGGATCGTCGGCGGTGATGATCTGCTGCACCTCGGCCAGCGCCGCGTCGTAGTCCGTCTGGTTGTCGGCGACAACCGCTTTGTCGAGCAAGGTCTGCACGGCGTCGTTGCAATAGCCGGTGAAGTTGGCCCCGCCGGCGGAGCCATCCATGCCGCAGCCGACCAGGGCGTTCAACTGCGACCAGGCGTCGTTGAAGCTCGGCCACCACGCCCAGACGAAGATGTCCGGTCGCTCTTCCGGCGTCGCGTCGCCGTAGAGCACTCCGACGTAGGAACTGGTTTCGACCTCGTTGATGGTCAATTGCACCCCGATCTCGGCCAGATTGGCCTGGAAAAGCTGTACGGCCACCTTGCCGAGCACATCGCCCGGTTCCAGCATGTATTCGAGCGTCGTGCCGTCCGGCACGCCGGCGGCGGTCAGCAGTTCCCGCGCCTTGTCCAGATCGGTGTGGTACTGGAATGTTGCGGGGTTGAAGCCGCGCAGCATCTCGGCCACGAAGCCGTAAGGTTGCGTCGCGTACCCCTGGTAAATGCCGTCCATGACCTCCTGATAGGGGTAGGCCCAACTCAGCGCCTGGCGCGCCTCCTTCGCGGCCAGCGGCCCGGCGGGGTTGAGGTACAGGTAGTCGATACGGGTGTTGGGAGCCTGCAGCACCTCGACCTCGGGGTTCGCCTTCAGCGCATCGAAGTCCTCGGGGGTCAGCGCGTCGGTCAGGTCGATTTCGCCGGCTTCCATCAACTGGCGGCGCGTGGCGCTCTCCGGCACGACCCGCATGACGACCTCGGTGTAGGCCGGAGCCTCCGGCCCACCCCACCAGGTTTCGCTTTTCGTCAGCCGCAACAGCGAGGCGGGTTCGAACTCGGCCAGCGCGTAGGGTCCGGTGCCGCACCCGGCAGCGTCGATCTGCGCCCAGGCGCGTCCCCAGTCGCCACCTTCCTCATGCTCGCGCAAGAGGGCGGCATTGACCACGTAGGGGCCGTAGGAGGCGGCGGCCACCGCTTCGAACAACGGCTGCGGCCGACCGAGATCGAACACGACGGTGCGCGGGTCCGGCGCGGTGATGGCGTCGATGCTCGGCACGAAGCGGGTCCATTCCGGCCCGGCGCCGGAACCGACGGTCATGTAGCGCTCGAAACTGAGGCGCACCGCCGCGGCGTCGCAGGGGTCGCCGTTCTGAAACGTCACTCCGTCGCGCAGGGTGAACGTCCAGACGCTTTGGTCGTCGTTCGATGCCCACGACTCGGCGAGCAATCCGACATACTCGTCGGTTTGGTCTTCCTTCAACGCGATCAGGGTTTCGTAGATGCCCATGATCGCCAACGCCGAACGGTAGTCGTTCGACAGATGCGGGTCGAGATCGGATGGGGAGCCAATCAGCGCGAGGGTAAGCGTGAGCGGTTCGGTCTGGCGACTGGTTGCGGTCGTCCATCCGGTCGCCGGAACAGGCGCGGCCAGCGCGCGAGCGCCACCGAGCCCCAGCAGAGCAGCGGCGACCCCCGTCGCCGTGCCGGCGAGCAGATGTCTGCGGCTGACTGGTCTCGCTGGCGCGGTGGACCCGCAGGGTCGGCAACCGATGCAACGGTCCCGAATCACTTCGTGGCGTTCGCCCGTCATCGCGTCCTCCTTGCGTCGAGCGAGGCGACCTGGTGGTCGCGTCGCGGAGCGCGGGCGGGCGAGATCCGGGTTCGACTCAGTTCCGCATCGCGCCGCCCGCACCGTTACGGGCGCATCATCGCCTACCAGCCTACCAATTGTAAAAGCGCTGCGCGAGCGACTTGCGCTCCGGGTAGCGGCCGGTGCGCTCCACCAGTCGCAACTGCTTGTCGCGCTCGCGGCGGACAAAGGTCACTCCGGTCCAGCGCGCTGGTTCCGGCTCCCACGGGCGGGGTTGATGGCGGGTCATCGGCAGGTGGAGCAGATCGGAATCGACTTCCGCGATGGCGTCGGCCAGTACGCGCCCGCTCAGATTCGCCGTGGCGACGCCCTCGCCGGTGTAGCCAAAGGCCATGGCGATGCCGGAGCGAGGATCGAAACTCATGGTCGGCATGCGGTCGCGCGGCATACCGAACACGCCGCCCCAGGCATGGGTGAAGCGGACCCCGGCCAGCGCCGGGAACCAGAGCCGGGCCGAGCGGCGGGCATGCTCGAAAATCGCCTCCTGCCGGTCCAGCGCGTCGGTGATGCGCGAACCGTACGGGTAGACGCCGCGATAGGGGCCGAAGGCGATGCGACCATCGGCAGTGCGTTGCAGATAACCGCCGTGCGTGCCGAAACCACCCATCACCGCCCGATCCTCCCACCCGATCTGCTCCCAGATATCGGGCGACAGCGGTTCGGTGACGACGATGTGCGAGGTGAGCGGGATGATGGCGCGGCCCATCCCCGGCAGACTCGCCAGATAAGCTTCGCCAGCCAGCACGACGGCGCGCCGGGCGCGCACCTCGCCGCGGCCGGTCAGCAGCTTCGGGTTGGGACCGGGCTGGTAGCCGGTGACGGCGGTTTGCTCGTAGATGCGCCCACCGTGCCGCTCGACGGCGTGCGCCAAGCCGCGCGCCAGCCGGGCCGGTTGCACCGCCGCTCCGTGCGGGTTGAAAAACGACCCCACCGCACCGTTGACGCGAATCCTGGCGGCGGTTTGCTCCGCATCCAGCACCTGCATCTGGTCGCCCAGACCGATCGCGTCGAACTCGGCCCACATCTCGCGCAGTTGCGGTAGATCGTAGTAGGCGCGAGCGATCTCCCGCTCGCCGCCGCGGGCATAGTGAGCGTCGATGTCTTCCTCAGTGCAGACGCGACCGACATCATCGACGGAGTCGAACATCGCCAGCGAAACGGCGCGGGCCGATTCAGCATCGTAGCGGCGGGTCAGTTCGCGGGGCGACACCGGGAAGCCGGAGAAACACCAGCCGCCGTTGCGACCGGAGGCGCCGAACCCGGCGATCTCTTTTTCGATGACCGCGACCGACAGCGACGGGTCGCGCCGCAGCAGCTTGTAGGCGGTCCAGAGACCGGTGAAGCCGGCCCCCATGATGGCGACATCGACCTCGATGGAGCCGTCGAGCGGCGGACGCGGGGTCAGATCGTCGCCGCAGGTTTCGAGCCAGAAGCTGTAGGCGCGGTAATCCTTCACCGGGTCTCCCTCGGGTAGCCCAAACGTGGGGCGCTAGCGGCGACCGTAGGGGTCGAGCGCGTCGCGCAACCCGTCGCCGACGAAATTGATGCTCATCACCGTCAGGAAGATCATCAGCCCCGGGGCGATGGCGAACACCGGCAACTGCTGCATGTGCGCCTGCGCATCGCGCAGCAGATTGCCCCAGGTGGCGGTAGGCGGCTGCACGCCGTAGCCGAGATAGCTCAATCCTGATTCGGTGATGATCGAGGCGGCCACCAGCAAGCTGGCCTGCACGACGATGGGGCCGACTGCGCCGGGCAGCACGTGGCGCAGCATGATGCGGGCGTTGTCGCCGCCGGCGGCGCGCGCCGCTTCCACGAACTCCTTTTCTTTCAGCGACAGGAAGGTCGCTCGCACCAACCGGGCCAATCCCATCCAGGAGAGAATGCCGATGACGAAGGCGATGGGCGCGATGCTTCCTTGCAGCGCCTTCAACCCGGCGGTGCGGATCAACGAACCGAGCACGATCAGCACGAAGAGTTGGGGAAAACAGAGAAAGGCGTCGGTCAGCCGCATCAGCAGCGCATCGATGGGACCGCCGAAATAGCCGGCCACCGCGCCGAACGCCGTGCCGATGACCAGCGCCACCAGGGTGGCCGCCAACCCCACCGTCAGCGAAACGCGCCCGCCGTCGAGGGTGCGCGCGAAGACGTCGCGCCCGGCTTCGTCGGTGCCGAACCAGTGGTTCAGACTCGGTCCCTGCTTGCGCTCGGAGACGGAGAGCGCGTTGGGGTCGTGGGGCGCCAGCGGAGCCAGAATGGCTCCGGCGATCAGCAGCGCCAGCACGATGGAGCCGACCACCGCCATGCGGTGACGCAGGACGCGGCGCACCACCAGCTTCAGCATGGTGTCGTGGCGGGTGGCGGCGAGTCCGCCTCCGGCGGTTTCCGGCGCGGCGGGTTCGGCGTTGGCGGCGAGGGTGCGGCTGCGGGTGGGCGCGCTCATTGCAGACGAATCCGGGGGTCCAGCCAGGCGTAGAGCAGATCGGCCACGATGTTGGCGAGCACGATCAGCGCCGAGGTGATCATGA